>CAWKMY010000001.1:0-19438 GCA_963851055.1 uncultured bacterium
TCACGCACAGACACGACATAACTATCGTCACTTTTCTTGACGACTTTTTCCGCGCTGGCATCGGTAGTGACTCGCACTTTGATGAGCACGGGAATTATTTAGCGGAAGGAGCCCTAGTAGGTTGGCTCATGAAGAAATCGAGCGCTGTATAAGGCGAAACGACTTCTTTTTTGAAAGTAGAGATGACGGCCTCGTAGATATCCTTTTGTACTGAAATAGGCAGATAGAGTGTCTTTGCTCTGGCTTCCCTCTTTGCCACATTTCCCGCAACCTGCAGGATCGGCTCCATGGAAATGATGCGACCGCGGAGAGCACCGTTGACTTCCAAGATGGCAAATTGGACGCGCACGAGCCTGCCATCCGGAGCACGGAGGACTTTTTCGTATATGCCTTTGTAGGATGAAGGGATGAGCATGTTGGTAGGGCCATTATAACCCAAAAATACCAAAAATCAAATTTCTTATTTCTTCCACTCCCCCACTCTCACCTTTGCTGGCCTCATCGGACGACCATTCAAATTATAGCCTTTCTGCATGACACTTATGATTATGTGATTTTTGTCTTCAGTTTCAACCGGCACATATTCAGCCGCTTCGTCGCGCATTGGATCGAACTTTTGACCCATAGGATTGACCTCTTCTAGACCGGAATCAGCCAGAGCTTTCTTCAATTGATTGGCGATGGACTCAACCCCTATGCGCCAATTTTTGTCGGCTTTTTCCCAGGCCTCCTTATTGCCCATAGCCAATTCGAAGCTATCTAGCACAGGAATGATGCCGTCAATGAGACGCTCATTGGCGAATTTGACGAATTCTTTGCGCTCTTCTTCTTCACGCTTCTTTGCATTGACGTGATCAGCCTTTGCTCTTTGCCAGCCGGTCAAGTATTCCTGCTTCTCCTCAGTAGCTTTCTTCAGCTTTTCCCGAAGGTTTTTAATAGTTTCGCCGGCATTTTCCTCGGCCACGACGCTGTCGTCGAGGTTTTCTGATACTATGTCATTATCTTTTTCATCATGTTTTTTAGTCATATTTTTGGGTCTATAGATTAGGCCTGTATCTATTGGAATATGAATAGCATAGCGGAAAAATGAAGGTAGTGCAATAAAAAGTAGCTCCGCAAACAGAAAGGCCGCTGAGGGGGATATGATTTGTTCATCCCCTAGGCCCGTAGCACATATTTCGTGTCATATCCCTAAAAGGGGCAACGTCACGGTGAATATTTTTAGTCTCTTGCGAAACAAATGCAACGGCGGTTAAATGTCACAATTAGCCTTTTTTCTCAGCGGTCCTTATGGTTACGATAGCACAGATTGAACTAAAAGTGGTAGTCCATTAGAATGCCGGACCGGTGGCGCGGGACGTTCCTACTGCCATATAGGGGTGACGAAAAATTTTCGTCAATGGCTCAAAATATGGGATGACGATAAAAGTTCGTCACCCCCACATGAGACAGTAAGACCTGCTCCCCCAGGCTGGTCACCAAAGCCCGTATAACTTATCAAAAAGAAAAAACCGCCTGCAAAGCGGTCTTCCCTTTCTTCTAACTTCCAACTCCTTACCTTTTCGCCCACTGTGGGGACTTGCGAGCTTTCTTCAAACCGAACTTACGGCGCTCTTTGGCACGAGGATCGCGCTTGAGGAAACCGAGCTTCTTCACGGCTCCACGGAGATTTATATCGTATTCCAGAAGTGCGCGAGCGATGCCATGGCGAACTGCTTCTGCTTGAGCTGATATGCCTCCACCTTTCAACTTAACTGAAACAAAGAATTTCTCTGCGGGCTTGCCCTTGCCAATGGCCTCGGCAACCGTATTCTGCAATTCCTTTACTGGGAAATATGCTTCAAGAGTCTTTTCATTTATGTTATAGCTAGTCTTTGAATCAGCGAAAAGGCGCACGCGGGCGATGGCGGTCTTACGGCGTCCGACGGCTTCAAAATATTTTCCTGTGGGTTTAGTGGCCATTTCTGTTTACGGTTTACTGGTTACTGTTTACTCTTTTATAATCAAATTCTTCATCCTCTTTGCGCGCAACTTGTTCTTTGGCAACATATTGTAAACGGCGAGTTCGAAAACATGACCCATGCCGTTTTTCTCTATGACTTGTCCGAGATTCAAGCTCTTCAAGCCGCCACGATGACCTGTATAGCGGACATAGTCATCTCCGACTCCACCCTGCTTCTTCTTGGCAGTGATAGAAACACGACCGGCATTAACGATCTCAACCTGGGCGTCAGCAACGGTATTCTTTGCGAAAGTAACGGTCTTCTTGCCCATGAGATATGAGGCCGCCTCGCTGGCAATCCTGCCTATCTTCTTGTCTGTTGCATCAATAGTGATTTTCATGGGAATAAAATTAGGAAAAAATTATACAAATTCGATCATAGCCATAGGCGCTCCATCCAAGTCGCGGTTAGGCATCTTTATAATCCTGGTGTAACCGCCTGAACGGCCTTTATACTTCGGTGCGAGCGTATCAACCAAAGTCTTTGTCTCCGGAGCTCCCTGGATGCGAGTCATGATGAGCCTGCGTGAAGCTACGCCACCGACTTTAGCCTTGGTCACGAGCTTCTCTACGAAAGGACGGAGTTCCTTGGCTTTGGCCAGAGTAGTCTTGATGCGGCTATCGCGGATGAGGTTACGTGCTAGAGAACGCATGAGAGCATGTCTCTGTGTCTTCTCGCGTCCAAATTTTCTTACATTGCCGTGGTGTCTCATGGGATTATTGAAAATTGATCATTGAATCATTACTGCTTCATCGTAACTCCATGCTGTGCCAGCAATTTTTTGATCTCCTGTATGCCCTTTGCGCCGAGGCCGTCTATATCCATGATGTCAGACTCCTTTTTTCGAGCGAGGCCACCCAAAGTGCGGACATTGCCGGCGGCCAGAGCTTTGGCTGTGCGGCCAGACAAGCCCAGAGCATCGATGCGAGTTTTCATCAGATCGCCATCCATATCTATCTTGCCTTTTTTGGCACCGCCCTCTCCCTGCTCCTTACTCCCTGCTTCTTTCTCCTTTTCAACTACTTCCTCTTCCTTGAAGCCGACAATGGCCTTCAACTGGTGGATCATGAGAGTGATGGACTTCTCCAGAGCTTCGCGAGGGGCGATGGTGCCGTCTGTCTCGATAGTCAGGCGTACGCGGTTAAAGTCAGTGCGGTCGCCTACGCGCATATTTTCGACTTCATAGTTAGCTTTGCGAATAGGAGTGAAAGCGGCGTCTAGAGTGATAGCACCTATCTCAACGCGCTCTTTCTGCAAGACTTCCTTTGAAACATAGCCGAGACCTTTCTCGACAGTGAGTTCTATGTCTATCGCCGAAGATTTATCGGTCAAAGTGGCTATATGCTGTTCTGGATTCAAAATCTCAGCCTGGCCAGGGACTTCTATGTCTTTTCCGGATATATCTTTAACGCCCTTTGCCTTCAAAGTGAGAATGACAGGCTCGTCGCTGTCTAGACGGATGCGCAGTTTCTTCAAATTGAGCAGAATATTGATGACGTCTTCTTTGACGCCATTTATAGCAGAAAACTCATGTTCTACGCCGGCGATCTTGACCTTAGTCACAGCTGCGCCTGGCAAAGATGACAAAATAATGCGGCGGAGCGAGTTGCCGAGAGTGTGACCGTAGCCTGGATAAAGGCCGTCGATTTCATAGGTACCAGAAGAGCCTTCCTCGCGGATGATTTTCGGTTTTGATGGCAAAATGAGGTCTTGTGACATGGTTTTTATATGAAAATAAATAGACGATTAATTATACACTAAAAAATTAGCTTGTCCAGTCTTCTAACGGGTGTAGAACTCCAACACCGATTTTACGTCGAATAATAGCTCGGCTGAATCCGTAGCCGGCTCACCTTCTATGGTTATATTCTTTGTCTCCAAATCGACCTTTATCCAACCTGGGATTTTAACGTTCTTCAAATCCTCATCCAGTTTTGCAAAGATAATTTTCTTTTTGCTGCCTTCGCGGATGGCGAGCTTATCTCCAACGGAGACTTCGAAAGAAGGAACTGTCACGCGCTTGCCATTGACTGTGATATGACCATGAGAAACCATTTGGCGAGCTGCGGAGTGGCTAGGAGCAAAACCGGCGCGCAGAACAACATTGTCGAGACGGCCTTCGAGAATGCGCAGCAGGTTCTTCGTATTATCACCCTTTGTCTGGAGAGCCTTCTTTACATATTTGGAGAATTGGCCGCTAGCTACACCATAGCTGTAACGAGCCTTCTGCTTTTCCATCATCTGACGTCCATATTCGCTCTTGCCTCCGCGGCGGCCCTTGGTCTTGGTCTTGCCTGCGGCTTGCGAGCGCATAGCGTACTTCTGCGTCTGGGTCTTACGGAAGACCGGGGCGCCGAGGTATCTAGCTTTTTTGTATCTTGGACCGATTTGCATGGGATTTATATATTACTACACGCGGCGTGGCTTCTTCGGCTTTGGACCATTGAAAGGAATAGGTGTCTCGTCCTTTATACCAGTAATGACGACGCCTTTGCTGATAAAACCGCGGATAGCGGACTCACGGCCAGAACCCACGCCTTTGACCACAACGGAGATCTCCTTGAGACCTATGTTGGCGGCCTTGACAGCCAATGTCTCGCCGACTTTGGCTGCAGCAAAAGGAGTGCCCTTCTTTGCACCCCTGAAACCTGCTCCGCCGGATGATCCCCACATGAGAGCGTTACCGGCCTTGTCGGTAAGCATGACCTTGGTGTTGTTATAAGTAGACTGGACATGGAGAATTCCAGCCTCGATGCGCTTCTTTGCGCTAACAGAAGCCGCCTTCGGCTGTCCATCAGTCGTCTTGTCGCCATCAGTAGTTGTTATGCGTTTCTTTCCCATGTTTTTGTGTTTGTTTATCTTTTTACTGTTTACTATTTTCTATTTCTATGTCTTCTCTTCCTTACGTCTGCCGGATCCCATGGTCTTTCTGACATTGCCACGGACGGTGCGGCTATTTGTCTTCGTTCTCTGACCGCGAGCCGGGAGGTGACGAGCATGGCGATTGCCGCGATAGGACTTTATATCTTTCAAACGCTTGATATTGCCGGCGACTTCACGCTTGAGGTCTCCCTCTATCTTGAAGGCCTCGATGAGCTTGCGGATGGCATTTTCCTGATCGACAGTGAGCTCTTTTGGCTTGACCCCGATAGCAACATTGGTCTCTCGCAAAATACGAAGGGCGCGCGGACGGCCGATGCCATAGATAGCCGTGAGGGCGATTTCCATTCTCTTATTTTCCGGTAGTGTTATTCCTAAGATTCTCATTTTTGTAAATAATTTTCTGTTTACTGTTTACGGATTACTTTCTTCTATCCTTGGCGTTGCTTATGTCTCGGGTTTGACTTGCAAGTCACATACACATATCCCCCTCTGCGGACGACGTTGCATTTGGCACAGATTTTTTTGACGGAAGCTTTTACGCGCATGTGATTTAAAAACGTCTAGTTATACGGCACTTGCCGCCATACTGATCTTGTTCCAACTCCACTGTGTCCCCTACTAGGACACGAATCCGGTTCATGCGCATCTTTCCCGCCAGATACGCGAGCACCACTTCTTTGCTCTCTTCGAGCTCCACTCGGAAGAGAGTGTCCGGCAATGCCTCTGTGACAATGCCTTTGAGGATTTTTTTAGCTTGCGTGGCGATATTCATGCGTATGAGCACGAGAAGCCATAGTAGCAGATAGTGGTCAAGGAAGTCAAGGTTTCTCTACGTTTATAGTTATATGGGAGCTATCCGCCGGTACCGTCCCAACCCATGGAGGTGCAATCTCACCTGAACTATCCGGAATATCTATGATAGAGGCGTATTTCTTCAAAATAGAGCCTGTTTGAGCTAAGGAAACCCCGGCAAAGGCTTTTTTCAGGGTATCAACGGGAATAGAGCCGACTAGTTTGAAAGAGCCTGATATCTTGGCTACCAATGGGGTCTTGGTGTTCGGTGAAAAAGTATTCGGATTGACTATGGAGAATGACAATGATTCCAGCCCTGGTGTTTCATACAGCATAGAGCCGAAAGAAGCAGTCGAGGAAGAGCTGGCGAGGACTGCGGAGAGATCAGACACTTTGAATGTCACTCCCCATAATGTTCCGGTCAAAGTAACGGAAGCCGTGGTAGAGCCGGTGGATATTACTACCGGCGTGCCGAATGATTTTGCGTAAGCGCCTTGATACATGACATATCCAGTCGGCACTGATGCGCTAGCCTTGTTCCATAGTTCAGCTAGTAGATTGGCTTGCAGAGAAGCCGTGGTCGAAGTCATGATTCCTGCTGTTATCGTACTCTTGGCTCCCGAGAATCCACCTGTGACATCGGATGAAAGTCTGGCGTAAAATTGTCCGTACTTGGGCGTGCCCTTATAAGCTACTACCTGAAAGTCGCTGATGGAGTCGGACCTGGAAATATTATACGAAGCGCCTGACTGATCGGCTATGATAATGGCCGCGATACTGCCGGGGATGATGCTGCCGGTTTTGGCAGAATATCCAGGCACTATTATGGAACTGGTCAGGCGATATATAAGTCCGGAGTTGTTAGCTAGGCGCGTGCCGGCCACCAATCTCTGGGACTGCTGGCTGTATGCATTATAAATAGTCACTGTACCACCGGCTTTAGTCTCCACGCTTGCGCCTATCGTAGCCGGTACCGTAGCCGAAAGACTGCCTGTTTCAGTGACTGTCCCATAAGCGAGAGGCATGGATGCCGTGGCCACAGCCGGTATGACATAAGTACCGGCGACTTGGACCGGAATGCTTCTAGGAACTATATTGAAAGTAGCCTGAGCCAGATGTCCGGACAAAGTAAAAGCTATGATAGCCAAGACAACCACGCCTCCGATGACTCCGGCTATCCACGGCAGTTTACTCCGAGGTCTTGGCTTCTCCGGAGGCGGGTTTACGGGCATGCGTCGAATAGGTACGGGCACGTGCTTGATCGGCACATGGTTAGGCACATGCGCGACTTTTTCTACGGGTATATCGCGTATGGATCGGCGATTTCCGGGTATGATGTCTTGGACTCGTCGTGGCATAATAGAGGATCGTTGCTATTATTATATCACACATTAACTTTTACAAACTCTCCAAAGCTTGGATAGCTACGGCGTATAGCACGGTCAGACGCAGAGTCTCAATCTTCGGATCAAATGTCACCAAGCGCGTAAGGTCGTCAGTATTGAGCAGACTAGTTTTGACTGAAGGATAAGCCGTTATGAAGCTGTCTCTGAAGAATTTCTCGTGA
The DNA here is from genome assembly GCA_963851055.1 of uncultured bacterium. Lineage (GTDB taxonomy): Bacteria > Patescibacteriota > Minisyncoccia > Phycocordibacterales > PALSA-1337 > C7867-002. The sequence goes on from CAWKMY010000001.1 coordinate 7,246, forward strand.
GTGCGCGCGGATATGACCGCTTGAGTCGGATAGCGATTTTCCGGAGCCATGGCTATGAGTTTTTTGCAGCCATTCACCCAACCGGCTGATGCGCCTTCTATGGCTCTGATGCCGGCAATGTCGTTTTCCGCGGAAAGTTTGCCGTCTTCGTGTATGGAAAGCAGTGAATCAGCGGTAGGTTCTGATATTTTCAGAGCGTGAGCGATGTTACGTACGATAGTATGGACTCCGACCGGATGCGAGCCGAAGAGAACGCACGATCGATTGTCCACCATGACCAAGTCGGTGAGTTCGCCGTGGGCGTGCACTAGCGCGTACGAATCATTGAGTGGTGTTGCTATCATCATGCCGGCGTGCTGAAGGAGCAGAGAAGAATGGAAGCGCGGCGTTTCATGTGCTCCCGCCCGGCGAGCCGCTTTGGCGAAGTATTCGATCATTCTGTTCCCCGCTATGGACAGGGCGAACGATACTTCCAAAGTCCTTGCCATATTGCCTTCCCATTCCGGTATAGAGTAGCCGTTCAGGCGTACATCGAATATTTTTTCCTCTATGCTGGTCAGGCCGCCGGACTCATCGGAAGAAAGCTCCGACCGTTCGGCTTTTATGATCTCGGCTATGCGGGCGCGGGTGATGCGGGTATCTTTGGGGAATTTTTGTGATATCGTCCTAGCTCGGGATACTATCCAAGGTGAAGTCAGAACGAAATGGACTCCGGCTATCTTGGGAGGTAGAGGATCGCGGTCATGTTTGTCGCGTACATATGCGTGCGCGGACATGCTCACATCTTCCACAGCCCGTACGGCCATTTTTATGAGATACGCGCTGCCGCCTTTGGGGCGATAGGTTATGTCTACGCTCTGCATCCATAGTATATGAGGCACTTCGCCGTGCTTTAGGAGCATGAGCGAGCCGCGGACTATGGAGCTTTGTATGTCGAAGATGAGCTCGAGGCGTCCCAGTTTGTCTTTCGAGGAAAAGAGCATGGGAAAATTATACCATACTAGTTCAAAACTGCTTTGATACGCCGAACGCCCTGTGCCACAGCCTCTTCTTTCTGTATCTTAAATCGCCACTTCCCTTCCGGTCCTGCTAGTTCAGCCGTATTCTTCACATGAGGGCCGCCGCAAAATTCTTTTGAGTAAGCCGATTTTAGATCATTGCCTATAAAATATACCGATATCTCATCACCATATTTGTCTCCGAAGAAATGTCTGGCACCGGTCTTTTCCGCCTCAGCTTTCGGCATGATTATTTGATTCATGGGCAATTTTGCCGCGATCTTTTCATTGACTATGTCTTCGACGCGCTTTTTTTCTTCATCAGTCATCTTGGATCCATGGGTGAAGTCGAATCGCAATCGTTCCGCCGTTATGTTCGAGCCTTTTTGCATGACGCCGTCGCCCAACACATCGTGAAGCGCCTGTTGAAGAAGATGCGTAGCCGTATGATATCTGACAATCATTGGATCATTCTCGTCCGCCAAGCCGCCTTTGAATTTTTGCGATGCGCCAGAGCGGGAGAGGGATTGGTGGGCTTTGAATTTTTCTTCGAAGTCTTTGATGTCGATCTTTATTCCTTTCTCTTTAGCAAGTTCAAGAGTTAATTCTAATGGGAATCCGTAGCTTGAAAATAAAGTGAAAGCGTCGACGCCTTTTTCGAATTCTTTTAGGCCGAGCTTTAAGGTCTCGCGGAATTTCTGTTCCTCCAAGTCGATTTCTTTCGTTATTATTTCTTCATTGGCTTTGATGTTCGAATATATACCAGAATATTTTTCTATGACTGTCTTCCCAATCCAAAAAAGAGACCCGTGTTTCATACTTGTTTTATCTGCATGACGGACTGCGCGACGTATGAGACGTCGCAAGATATAGCCACGATCAGTATTACTCGGTATAACGCCGTCGCTTATTATGAATACAGATGTTCTAATGTGGTCAGCTATTATTCGTTTCGAAACAATATCGGAAGAAGTCGTAAATTCATTTATTTTTTCCATTATTGATTCGAATAGATCGGTGTCGAATATATTATCCTTTCCTTGGATAGCCATGACTAGTCTTTCTAGTCCAGACCCTGTATCTACGTTTGTATTCTTCAGTTGCCCGACCACCTTACCCTCCTTCTTCTCATATTGCATGAAGACGTCATTCCAAATCTCGACAATTTTTTGGTCATCATCGGCCTTTAGATATTCTTCTTTGGTCATGTCACCCAAGCCTTCCTTTGTGACGTCATAGAACATCTCAGTATCAGGGCCGCACGGACCGTCATCGCCTGCTGCCCACCAGTTCGGCTCTTTTTTACCATTCCAAGTCAAGAAATATATCCTATTTTCCGGTATATATTTTTTCCATATCTCAAATGATTCATTATCTTGTGGTGCGTCGTCATTTCCCCCGAAGACAGTGATATATAATCGTCTGGGATCAAGGCCGAAGCCCTCTTCTTTTGAAGTCAGAAGCTCGTAGCTCCATTTTATGGCCTCCTCTTTGTAGTAATCCCCAAATGACCAGTTACCAAGCATTTCAAAAAAAGTGTCATGCGTCTTGTCACCGACATCATCGATGTCTTGAGTACGGACACATTTCTGTACATTGACCAATCTCTTGCCGAGCGGATGCGGTTTGCCCAACAAATAAGGTATTAACGGCTGCATGCCGGCTGTATTAAAAAGAGTTGGGTTGGTCACCCCCTTTTCGTCGGAAGTCACCAACGAAGCCGACGGTATGACCGCATGGCCGCGTTTCTCGAAGAATTCGAGGAATCTTGAGCGGATTTCAGCTGATTTCATGGTTATTCCAGTCTAACATGAGACCGAGATTTTTGAGAATCAATACCAAACTCCGTTAGATTGATTGGAAGTCCTGACTACGGAACCGTTCGGCGTTGATATAGTCACTTGGACGCTAGTGTCGCTCGTCCTCAACCATACCACTTGGGCCGAATTCAACGAATCAGCGGTGACATAACTCTCGCCGGCAGTGATAGTCGAAGCCAAGGAAATAATAGCGCTGTCGCTCATGGCTTCTAGCTGTTGTTTATATTGCGGAGAAGCGGTGATCTCGAGATAATTTCTTATATCAGCGGCGTTACCGGAACCGAGTACGGCATTCTGAGTTATGATAGCAGATATTATCTGGTCTTTATCGTCAGAGCTTATGCCTACAGTCGGCGTGGCCACGGGACTTGGAGCCGAACTTGGAGGCGGAGTGTTTGTTGTACTAGGAACAATCGGAGTTACGGGTGCAGATGTTGGCGTGGGTGTAGATGAGTCAGGAGAAATAGATGAATTTGTCGATGACGACAAGACAGGGTTGGATATAAATATGGTCGAATTGTACAAGAAGCTGAATGCCGCAAATATTACGATATTGAATATGACGAATGCTACTAGCCATCCGAAGAAATGATTTTTGGGACGGCGATCGGTTACTAGATTGGCGAATACTCCGGCTTGAGCCATCTCAGGGTCACGTTCTAGTTCCTTGAAAGCTTGGTCAATATCGGCTTGAGGATATCCGGAAAGCTGGAGATGTTCCACTATTTTATCCTTTGGCGTATTGATAGCCTTCTCTGTTTGGATATAAGCGATGATGCCGCGAGGTTGCATGTGTATATTCTACATCATTGTCTTTAACCACGCTCGGTACTTTTTGTCCATATCTTCGAAACTCTTGGAATTATCAGCTATTTTCTTCTTGCCATGGACCATGGTTATATGGCCCTTGAGGTCTATGGGCTTTTTATACATAGGGACTTTCTTCAGACGCTCTATCCTCTTTTTTGCATCAATCAAAATTTTATCGATTGGCTTAGTTACACTTTCAAGGTAAGCGTCCGCGCTCAATGGTTTGCCAGTTGCCATTTTCACAAGTTTCTTGGCTGGATACAAAGAGGCATATGACCACATTTTCGTCAGTTCCTTGCCGACTTTTGGATTGTCGACGATGTAGCCGTATTTCTTGAAGAAATATTTACGCCATTGAGCTACACCAAGTTGGGCTAGTCCATAACCATGATAGTAGGCAGAACTCTCCCAGGAATATATATGAGGCACATTCAATATATAAAGTGTATCGCTGGAATAGTCATAATATTTTTTAGCGATCTTCCTTGCAGTTTTTAGAACGAACGCCCTTGTTAGATTCTTGCACTCGTATATCTCTTTCTCGTATGACATTATCGACATTATGCTAGTCATCATATTGAATCGGAGTTGGTATGTGGCGCGAAGATTTCTTTCAAATAGGTCAAATGCATAAGGTCTATCTTTTTTGTCTTTTGCGTAACGCATGCGCCATTCGATGCTCGATGATATTGTATCCATAAACATGCTCTGGGTCTCAGCCCATGAAGTGGAAGAGGGTGGGTATTCGCTGTTGATACATGTGTCCTCTTGCATCGAATTTAATCGATCAATGGCATGTCCCCCTTCATGAAAGACAGTGTGTATACCCCTGACTCCGGAGCCAATTTGGCCAGGAACTGCGTTCGAAGAGAAGTTGCTTGAGCCGGGAAAACGTTTCCCATCCTCGTATCTAACTAATTCAGGGTAATGGCAAAATCCATTATTTTGCTTACCTTTTCTATCCAATAAGTCCAATGTCACTTGTCCACCTTTGAAATCAATGCCTAAAGCTGCAAAAGAGCGGCCCCAATAAGATAAGACTTTCTCAAATTGGAAATAGTCGTCTTCTTCTTTGACAAAATTTCCAGCTAACATGTATCCAAGGTTCCATGGCTTGCGTATGCCAGGCCTTTTCTTCTCAAGATCGCGCATTTCTTTGAAGGATCGGTGGGCTGCTGTATAGATTGGCTTGAATATCGAGAAGAGCTCTTTCTTGTTCATGTCTTCGTCCATTTGTATTTTGTAAGCATAGAAATCTTCGAAGCCCAAAGCCCCGGCAAATTCATTGCGAAGCTTTACTATCTCAATGTATTGATCGAGTGTTCCAAGAGGCATCTTCTCCAAAGCGATGAAGCATGCTTTGCGCACCCTTTCGTCTGGATCAGAGCGCATCATAAATTTCATTTTATTTTCTGAAGCCTCGATGAATCTCTTGGTCTTAGAATCCATATACCCTTCTTTTCTAGAAGTCTGTATCTTTAATAGATTCGCTTCAAGTTTCGAGACTTTTTCCTTGATTGGCAGAGCATGCTTTGGTGTTTGATACAGACTAAAAAAATGCTCCCAAAGCTTCAGCCGGCGCTTCGCCTCACCTTTCGACTTCTTTATTTCAGCAACGACCTTAGCTTTGATTTTTGGGTCAGCCCTGAAAGCATCCCGCGCGGCTTGAGCTTTGTTCATCTTCTTGTCCACGCTATGGTCTCCCATATACGAGAGCCAGAAAGCATCTTCGAAAGCCTTGTGCAGTTTGGAATAGGTTGTATTAAGATAATCCAGAAGTTCCATGTAGTACCATCCTACACGAACTTCTTCAAAACTTCAAAATCTTGTTTGTGGGTGCCGCGCATGCCGCCGTTGTAAAGTGCGCTGGCCGGGTGATAGAGAGTGACTATAGTGACCGGTTGCGGCTTGTTCTCGGCGTCGAAATAGACGGTCTCAAAAGATTTCCCGTGTATCTTGCTGATGGCGTCGAGTTCCATATCGAGATCGTATCTTTTCATAACATAGCCCATAGAATAGCGACCCAAGGTCACTATGACTTTCGGCTGGATGATTTGCACCTGTCTGTCCAAGAATGGCGAGTACATAGCTATCTCCTCCGGCGTCGGATCGCGATTTTCCGGTGGACGATCTTTGACTACATTTGTGATATAGACTTGTTCGCGCTTGAGGCCAAGCTCCACGATAAGCTCCGTCAAAAATTTCCCCGCCGCTCCGCAGAACGGCCTGCCGGTCTTGGCTTCATTCAGGCCCGGCGCTTCGCCAACGAACATTATCTTGGCATCATGGCTCCCCTCTCCGACAACCGGCAAGAATTTATTGGAAGTTCTGTACTCATATAATGGTGAAGCTTTGAAAGCAACGAGCTCGTCGCGGATTTGCTTCATGAAGTCGTATTTGGTCATGGGAGTATTGTAACAATAATTTAGGGTAATTAAAAAAGCCGACCTCGAGGGCGGCTGTGTTAATTGAAGGAGCGAATCTTTTTAACTTGATTGGAAACGAGCCTGTTCAGATCGCCTTTGAAATGGAGCCAGATAATCAGTTTTTGGCCTTTCAGAAGCCTTGGTATCCACAGATCATCTCCGTTGAGCATTTTGCCGAACGGCAACTCTGATGCTTTGAACCACCGCATGTCTACGTATTCCTCATTCGGCGACAGAACAGCATTCCTGCTCCCTTTCGTGATGAGATACAGATGGACCATCCAAACACGTTGATCGTTTATGAAGGCATTCAAGATGCCTACTTTGCGGAAGTCCCGTAATGAGAAGAGAAGTCCTGTTTCCTGAAACACCTCCCTCCTTGCACTATGCTTTTGGCTCTTGTCTATTCTTTCAGTGCCACCCCCAGGCGGAATCCAACGGCTACTACCGACCCTCTTTCGCTGACGCTTGCCATCACCCTTTCTCTTCGGACGTTTCAAGCCCAGAAGCAAGTATGTATTCCGAGCTCCGATTGGACCGTCCAGGACTAGAGTGACATTCCCTATGTTAGTTTTGGTCTTCATACAGCCTGTCGTTGTTGGAGTATTTGTTTTGAGAGTAGGACTGGCAGGTAGTGTATCCGTATTCCAAGCTTAGTGCATTGCTCGTGTTCCCACTTCGAACCGGTGGACAATTCCCATCCAGCGATGAAATGAATGTCCGTGATAAGGCTGCTCTCGAAGAGCGGCTTATAGAACTTGAACATGATGTCCCAACAGTATTTACCCGGAGGATTGACGCTTCTCCAAGCCGTCAATAAGCGGTAGATGACATCCTCGAACGGCACCCAGCTCAGGATATTTAACCCTTTGCTAGAAATGAGCTCCTCGGTTACTGCCCCGAATACAACCATATTATCTTTGGAATTTCCGAATCCTCCAGTGGAGATCGGACCGGAGACGACGTGAAGCCCCTTAGGCATCCGTTTCATTATCCGCAAAGCGAGCTCCGAGAGCTCGCTGAATGAGTTTATGCTTGAGAAGGAATTGGCCTCTTCTTCAGTCCAGTATTTGCAATGTGCGAGTTTATTCATAAATATTGGTTATCCAGAAAGACATTACCATATTATGAACCGCCGTCAATTATTTTATTTTGCTCAAATCCCCATTCAAAATCACCGGCAGCATCCCATAAATCTCCTCTTTGTAACTGACGCTCTCATCTATTGGGTTTAGGATGTATACCTTTTTCCCCAGATGCAGTGCCACTCCCATTTCCATGAGAACAGCGCCGCCTATGTATCCGGACTTACCATTCTTCTCGTAATTAAGGACAAGGATAACGTCGCCTTCTGCCACTTTATTGAAATGATGCTTGGTCAGGAATTTCTTGCGATCATATGCATTCGAATCTTTGAACCATGTCTTGTATGTCTCAACTTTGAAATCTCCGGATCTTTCCATCTTCCCTGCCGTAAGCGGCACCAGCACCTTGAAACCCATCTTCTTCAAAGCATCTCTGACTTCAATAACTTGCTTGTAAAATGAGGCGCTGGAACAGATTACTATGGTTTTGCGCTTTGAAACAACTCTTTTCTCCGGGATTTTAGGAGATTTTTTCATACGTATTTCTTTATATTATTTAAATCACCATGCAAGCAAATTGGATCCATCGATTCGATTTCTTCAATGTAAGCAGAATCTGTAGGCAAATCGTAGAGTAAAAACATCTTCTTGTTATTTACGTAAGCCTGACCCATTTCTATGAGGACATTTCCGCCGACATAATTCTTTTTACCTTTCTTTTCAGCGTTAACAAAAAGAATAGCGTCGCTTTCAAGTATGTGCTGATAATGCACTTTCAAATAATTATTCTCGCGCTTTATAGCGGCATGCTCACCGTTAAAAGCTCGCTTCAAAATATCCTGCTTTTCTCCCCTGACAAAGGCCTCATAATCAGGATGGATCCAGCCGTCATAACCCATTTCGCGCAATTTCACTGAACATGCGACCATCTCTTTCATAAAGTGGCTACTGCCTAATACGTAGATTTTCATGACGACATTATATTATAGTGCTACATGATATACTAGCTTCATGTCTATAAAGAAATGTGATCATAAAAGTGTTGGAATGTTTGTCTGGAAGGCCGATAGGCTCTTGCTGATTGAGCGTGGGAAGCCGCCGTTTGGGTTCGCTGTACCGGCTGGTCATGTCGACGGTGATGCGACTTTTGAAGATGCTGCTAGGCGCGAGTTGAAAGAAGAGGTTGGATTAAATGCCGAGAGATTGGAATTGATAGGGGGAGGTATCAAGAAAAATCCTTGCAGGCGTGAAGATGGTAATTGGCATGAATGGAAAATCTACAACGTCTCTGTTACCGGTGATATCAATCGCAGTGCCGATGAGACCAAGCGTGCAGAGTGGTATGGTCGTGAAAAGATTAACAATCTAGCGCAAAGAACTGAGAGATACCTTAAGAAGGAAGTATCTGAAGCAGAATGGGAGAAGAATCCGGGGCTTGAACCTATAATGTATGAATGGTTCAAAGAGTTAAAGATAATCTAATCACTTCGCCTGTTCGATGATCATCTGCGCCTCGGTCAAAACTCTCTCTTTGGTATCGCCTCTGATCCCTATCTGATCCAAAACCGCAGGGTTGCCGATGATATCTAGACAAACCATAACGTCACGGCCTATGAGGTCTTTCTTTTGCTCGTGTGACAATGAAGCCATGGTCGTTATAGGATGCAGACCATTTTGCTCTATGATGTCATGAAGATTGCCTTTGGCCGGATAATTCCAACCCACGAGCTTCAGGCCTTTGCATTCTCCGTACTTGATGGCTTGGTCGCTGAACTTGGTATTGGTCACTAGCCAAAATTCGCTGACTTTACGCTTGATACCTCCATAATCGAAATCAACGCCACTCACGTCTTCCCTGCGTGCCTCAATGTAGAGAGCGACCTTGGCGTCCGACTTCATGCCGAATTCGTTGTGATATTTGGCTTCAACGAATACGAGCTTCCCGGCTTTCCATGCGATAACATCTATCTCATGAGCGATGCAGGAACCGGGAACTGTCTGGTCGGTCTTGGTCTCATATCCCCACAGGCGGAATATTCTCGCCACGAATCGTTCGAATGGAAAACCATCAGGACCTAGATCCATGATAGCTCTGCGCATGGAATATTTAACCGCTGTTGGGTGATGATGTTTCTTCAGGAGTTCAAATGCCTGACGGTAAATATCCGTGGTAGTCATGCCATCCTTCATGCCACGTTCGACTTCAGCTGTTATTTCGTTTATGGCCTCTTTGGAAGCACCGACTTTTCGGAGAGAATTAGCTAGCTTATCTGGCTGGAATAGCTCGCGGGTGCCGTCGGATTTGGTGATGGTAATGGGACTCATGCGGCTAAGTATAGAGTATAACTCCGGCCTATTCAATAATGCCGCCACCTACGCATACCTCGCCGTCATACATGACTAGAGATTGTCCGGGAGTGAGAGTATCCTGTGGCTTGTCGAATTTGAGTTCCACCTCGTCGCCTTTGATTGATATTACCTCGATTGATTCTAGTGCTTGTCTATATCGACCTCTTGCTTGCAGCCGCTGGCCAATAATTGGCTGACTAGAAATCCAATTTACCTTTGAAATACGTACGGTCTTAAGCGCACCGGGAAGAATACCGGTGCGGCTGTTATTCGAAGCACCTTTATTCGATACAGTAATCAAGTTCTTTACCACATCTTTTCCTACAACATAATAAGGTTTATCTCCCGCTGTCTTATAAGCACTATCAATCAAAAAACCATGTCTCTCACCTATAGTGAAAAATAATGCTCCCGGATGCTTGCCGATAATTTGGCCGGTTTCATTTAAGACATTGCCGAGCTTCGTCGCCGGATTTCCTTTTGTGTAATGTGCCAAAAATTCCTTGACATCCAGCTTGCCCATGAAGCAAAGCCCTTGGCTATCTTTCTTCTCGGCATTTGGCAATTTGAATTTCTTTGCCAACTTGCGCACTTCCGGTTTGGTCATACCGCCTACGGGAAACATGACGTGCTTCAGGTCGTCTTGGGTGAGAGTCCAGAGAAAATAGCTTTGGTCTTTATTGGTATCAATGGAAGTTAGGAGTTTGTAGCTAGGAGTTTGAGATTCATTCTCCCAACTCCTAGCTCCGAGCTCCGAGCTCCTTGTGACCTGCGCATAGTGCCCTGTGGCAATAAAATCCGCGCCCTGCTTTTCCGCCCACCTCCAGAAGGCCCCAAACTTCACTTCACGGTTGCACATAACATCGGGATTCGGCGTCCGACCGACTGCATATTCAGCAATCATATAATCTATAACCCCTTCCTTGTATTCTTTCTCTAGATCCAGAGTGATAAATGGAATACCGAGATGCGCGGTGGCACGCATGGCTTCTATGCGCTCCTCCTTCCAATTGCATTCTATCCAATCAGGCTGCCAGACTTTGATGAATACACCCGTGACTTCGTGTCCGGCGCGCTTCAAAAGAGCCGCCGAAACAGATGAGTCGACGCCGCCCGAAAGCCCCACGAAAATCTTTTTTGGAACTTTCCCCCTTTTTATATCTTGACGATTCATAGTATGGCTTTGCCGGAATAATCTTCCGGCCTTTTTAATTCAAGTATTTAGCGATATTCGCATTATGTCCTTCCAGAGTCGCGGCATAGTGCATGGCGCCGTCTTTACCGGAAATGTAGAACCAATAGGAGGTTGCAGTCGGTGTGACGGTATCGATGATGGCATCTAGTCCGGGATTATCTATCGGTGTTGGCGGTAGACCAATATTGAGATACAAATTGTAAGGCGATGGAGTTTTCAGATCATCCGACGTTAGCTCTGCCGAAGTCTTGCCGAGGAAATAGTAGAAAGGGGGATCTACTTGGAGAGCCATGCCTGCGGCCAAGCGTTTCCAGAGGATGCCGGCAATAATACGGCGATCAAAGCTCGATGTCGCTTCCTTTTCCACAATAGAAGCCATTTTGATTACATCACTCTCTGTATATCGGTTTCGCGATTGCGCGCTCGATGAAGCAATGAAGGCGCCGATTTGCGAGCTTATGACTGCTATACGCGAATCAAAATCCACGCTCATGGCGTCGATAGCTTCTTGTGGCGTCGTGTTTTCATAGAAGAAATAAGTGTCGGGAAATAGGTATCCCTCTTTTGCCTTGGCCAATGATATAAATGTGCTTGAAGCAAAACCAGAGATATCTTTACCCAAGATAGTTGCCATGTCTCTGGAATCGGAACCCTCCGGTATGGTGACACGTATTGGAGTCAATCCTTGGACGCCGTAGGCTGTGCGATATGCTACCCGTAGAGCCGATTGCGGAGAATCGAACAGGTATTCTCCGGCTTGGATGCCTGTGCCGCGGTGGAGTATGACGACATAAGCTTTGTATAAAAATGTAGAGCGAATCACCCCTTGCGCGGCCAAATCGTCGGCTGTTTTCGAAAGTCCCGAATCTTTGGGTATAGTGATGATCGCGCCAACAGGAAAACCGCTTGGCGGTATGGAGCCGGAAATGACAATAGCCGCCAAGCCAAGAATCAAGACACCGCCGATTGTTGCCAACCATTTCAGCCGCACTATTCTATTTGTAGCATTCGAATCCATTCGTATATTCGTATTTTAAATGGGTAGATTTGAAGGAGCCTCGGCTTTCTTTGAAGGCACGCGAGCAAGCCCTGGAGTCGCGGCAACTCCACCAGGCAGATGGAATATCGTGGCCAATTCCTCGGTGTTTAGGACCATGGTTGGAGAGACGAAAGGCGGATAAAATGCCGACCGGCGGCGATAGGCCTGAAGCACAAGCCTACCGAAACGGTTCCTGCGAATGTTCTGAAAGTCTAGCCAAGGATCTCCGAGCGGATTATGCCAGCGGTCGTTCGGCTTGAAACCGTTCAAGCTCTCGGAATTGAATTGCTTCAAACTGGATATGCGACCTCCAATGCCGAACGGGGTGTCGAAAGTGTCCTTGGGAGCGATATATATGGCGCGGATACATACATCGAAAGGTAGTTTGGTTATACTGCTCTCTATGGCACCTACGATGTCGCGTTCTCCTTCGGATATCATAGCCAATCTGGTATAGCCGGTCTCGGGATC
>CAWKMY010000002.1:0-23875 GCA_963851055.1 uncultured bacterium
AGCCCAATGTCACTTACTTTACAACGGTGATGGTTGATTTTGTTTTTGCGCACTGGGGGATTTTGGTGCAATCTGGGGTTGCTCGGGCGTTTTCTGCTCATTCACGGCGATGGCTACAGAGATCGATGGACGTTCTTTCTTATCTTGGTTCGAGTCGATTCTTCCCCTTGCGCGTTGGCGTGCGTTGGAGGGCCGGTCGAAGGCGCAGATTTATTCCTTGCGGGTGGTGATCGGGACGACGCTTTCCCAGCGGTTGAACCCTAACGGCAGCCAGCAACAGGCTGTGCATTCGCTTGTCGAGGGCCAGATGGGGCAACTGCTGCCCGCCAGCAAGCGCGCGCGGGAAGGCAAGATTTCTCACAATACGGGCGGGTATGCGCGCGCCTGTGGCCGGATTTCGCTGGAGACGACCGAACAGGTATGCGACGAAATGCTGGCCGAACTCAACCAACGCATCGCGCCGGAAGCAGGGTTGGGACGTCCGATGATGCTTTTGGATGGCAGCAGCCTGAGCGTGGAGCACACCCCTGACCTGTTGGAGGCGTTTCCCGCAGGAAGCAATCAGCATGGTCCTGGGCATTGGGGCACAGTGAAGTGGGGTAGCTCTGCACGACTGTCCTACTGGGATTGCCTTGCGCCCGGCCTGGGGTCCGATGTATGGCCCTCAGGTGGTCAGTGAGCAGGCGCTGGCTCAACGGGCCGTGGAGCGTACCCCTGCGGAAAGCGTGATCGTTGGCGACGGCAACTTCGGGATATTCTCCTTTGCCTATGCGGTGGTTTCTCGTCAACGGGAAGCCCTTTTCCGGCTCACCAAAGCACGCGCGCAAGGGCTGGGAGCGAAACGCTTGCTACCCAACGGCGAGTGCCTCAAAGGCTCGGGCCGGGCGGCTGCAAGCGTAAAAAGTATACTGAACTTCCCGCCGATGCCGCCATCCAGGGCCGCTTGATTGTGGCAACCCGCAAAGGATTTCGCGATAGCTGGTATCTGTTTACGACCCTGGGCGTTGAGCTTTTAAGACGTGCTCGAGATGGTGAGGATCGATTTCTTTTCTTGTTGACGCGGACAAAGGCAGGATTTGAGCCAAGCCAGTATTCATTTTTTCTTCCTTGGTTGAGTGTTGTGGTTTTCAGGTTTCTATTTACTCCTTGAGGTATAACTCTTTTTGCGCTATTCTGCAAGGTGTGCCGTAAGGCACTTTCTTTTACATTGCGGGATCGTCTAATGGTAGGACACAGCTCTCTGAAAGCTGGTATCTTGGTTCGAGTCCAAGTCCCGCAGCAATTTCGCAGAAAACTGAAAATCGCCCGAAAAAGGCGAAAGCGAATACGCACAAGTGGAGGGCGGGGCGGAATTCCCCCCTGAAACCCCCCTTCCGCCCCGCCCGCTTATTTGTTGGCCGTTTTTGGGGATTTCGGAGACAAATGCAAAAGGTGCGCGAGGCGAAAAAACGAGGGCGCGGTCGCGGACGAGTGGGTTCGAACCGACTTTTTGGAAGAATGAACGAATTTTTGTTGTATCAGTGCTCTTTGCCAAAATAGTGGCTTGCCTTGCAGTCTTTTAGGAAATTTATGACCGGTTCGAACCGACTGGTCGAAACGCGTCCGAAAGAAGCGATTTTGTCCTTCAAAATCTGTTTTTCGGTCACCAGTTTGTTTTTGGCTGATTGATATTCTGGAAGGGTCAGAGCATTTTCAAGATACGCTGTCATCAATTTATCGAGTTTAGAATCAATGGCTATAGCCTCATCATTCACTTTCTGAATCTGAATTCCAGAAACTTTGCCGTCGTCAGTTTTTTCCTTTTCAACCTCGGCTATGAGCCAATCAGCAACATCATCTGGTAGAGACACCTTTTTGAGTTCCTCCTGGATCATTGTTGTCATTGCTTCCTCACGAACGTATTTTTGCGAGCATGGACCTTTACGTTTTGTACATCGCAAATAATTATGGCCTTTTTTGGTTTCTGCCGTAATGCAACAGCCGCACTCGGCGCATTTGAACAATCCACGATACACATACGGTTTTAGTCCGCCTTCGTACTGCGGTTTGCTTTTTCTGTTCATTACCTCCTGGCAAGTGTCATAAAGTTTCTTTGTTATTATTGGCTCATGTTTGCCTTCAAAAAATTCTTTATGGAAACATATCAAGCCATAGTAGAGGTGATTTTTGATAAGATATTGATAATTTGAAATGGAAAGTTTTTGTCCATTATTTCCAGTCAAACCAAGATCACTCATAGTTTTACGCAATCCCGAGAGGGTATAGTTGCCTGTGGCATATGCTTCAAAGGCTTTTTTGATCAAAGGAGCCTTGTCGGGATCAACGCCGATCATTTTTGTTTTTCGGTTATTGAGGTATCCGATTGGAGCTTTTTGCGGCCAGATGCCGTTCTTTAATTTGTTACGAATACCGCGTTTAACATTTTCCGACAGATTGTCCACATAATATTTGCTCTGACCGAAAGCAATCGAGAGCATGAATTTACCCTGTGGAGTCGATTCAAACCAAAACGTAGGGAATTTAAGGTCGGTAATGACGCCGGTATCAACCAAATATATGATTTTTCCGCCATCAACCGAATTGCGAGCAAGCCGATCTGGGTGCCAAGCGAGGATACCAGAAGCTTCTCCGGCTTCTATGCGCTCCAACATCTCTGCAAGTATCGGTCTGCCAGGCGCTTTGGCAGTCAGTTTCTCGACAAAAACATCAACTACCTCCAATTGCTCCTTTTTGGCGAGCTCGCGTAGCTCGGAGAGCTGGTCGGCAAGTGATCTAACTTGCCGATCTTCGGTGTCGGTTGATTTTCTAGTATAAATAAAATATTTTTTATCACTCATTAATATATTTTACCAAATTTTTTCAAAGTCAAATAGGTGTGCATAACTTTTTCATTTATTTTTTTTCGAGAAGCGGTCGACTTCCGCTTCTCGCTGTCTCTCTGTAGCGGATGTCTGTATGGCGGAGCACCACGCGGTCGCCTCGAGCGACGGCGTGAGTTCCCGTGCGGAGCCGTTCAGACATCCGCGTAATGACTCTGTTGAAGCGAAAGTGGACCGCTTCGAGTCTTAAATATTATTTTCAATAAAGAAAATTATATTTCATTTCTTTCACCTACACGCGACAGCGCCCTCGTTTTTTCGCCCCGTGCGCCTTTTGCATTTGTCTCCGAAATTCCCAAAACGGCCAACAAATATGCGGGCGGGGCGGAAGGGGGGTTTCAGGGGGGAATTCCGCCCCGCCCTCCACTTGGTATTCGGCTTTCGCCTTTTTCGGGCGATTTTCAGTTTTCTGCGAAATTGCTATATTTTTTGAATGAAGTTCGAACTTTTTTCGCCGAAAATCCTAGTAATTGAAGAGGAAGAAAACGGTGTCGCTTCGCGACTCTAATTTCTGTGGGGTTGCGCCTTCGCTCCGCTCGGCGCGTGGAGAGGGCGTGCGAGGCAGGAGGGGTGTGGGGAGGAATGCCGCGCCGCCCTGCTGATTTTTTCGCGCGGGGTGGGAGAGGAAAAACAAGCGACCAATGGCTTTGAATTTTTGTCAGAAAATAGTTGTTTCACTTATGGAGACAACACGGATTATGGGGTAGATAAGTAAAATCGACACATGAATTTTATTGCTGTTCATGATAGTTCTACGAATTAGAAAAGAATATTAATTATTTCGATAACCGTATTTGGACCCAACCAAAAAGTGCCATATGTGGTGAACGCGTAAAATGCTTGACAATTTTTTGGTCAGGAGTAGAGTTGGGACAGGTGATACTCGCTACCCGAGCGTCAAAGGTTAGTTTGTAATAGTTTTTATCGGTAAACGGCTTGTATAAGCCGTCGTTAATCATAGCAGTAACATAATAGCTACGGCCGTAGCTGTTCAATTTAATTTTAATCGATTTTATAAAATGAAAAATAATTCAATATGGGGGGGGTATTTCAGTAAAGATTCCAGAATATTAAAAGGTTCTGTTTTGGTCGCTATAGCCGCTATTTTTTCAATAGGCGGTTTTTTTGTTTCTCATGCTAATGCTCAACTTACACTCCTACCAGCGTTTTTGTGGATAGTGTTCAGCAAATTCCAAATGCAAGTAGTTCAGCTGCGGTCGCGGATAATACTTTTGATCATGGTTGGAGATGGGTCTTTTATGTTACCGTCCCGGATACTTACCCGCATAATGAAACATTTTTGAAAATGAAGTTTGCCGACTGGTTGAACGGATCCAATATAATTCCTGCCGGAGGCAATATGCGATTCTATTCTCTGCAATCTACGAATGCTATGGGCGAAGCAACTGCTATCCCTATAACTTCTTCGACCACTTGGAGCGATATTATGGATCTTAATCCAAACATTGATCTGAATAGTACGAATGAAGGCAGACAGATTGAAATATTTGTAGAGGCCAAGATTCCAACTACAGCCATCAGCGGTTCTTATTCGACGAGCTATGACATCAATACCACGGCCACTTCGACTATCACCATAGCTAGCACGACGCAAACTTATGATTCAACTCCAAGGTCCGTGTCGATCACGACAGATCCAGCTGATCTTGCCACAAGCGTAACTTACACTGGCATAGGCGATACATCATATGACGCCTCAACAACTCCTCCAATTCACGCGGGCATATATAATGTATATGCTGAAGTGACCGATCCTGGATACACTGGCACCTCGACTGCTACTTTGACGATCCAACAAGCACCTGTTTCTGTCACTCCTGATCATCAAACAAAAGTTTATGACGGAGCCACTTCTACTGATCACACTTTAACTTACCAAGTAAGTCCATCAGACGCACCTTATGGTAATGATCAATTTACTGGTTCATTATCAAGAGATCAGTATCCAGATGAAGATGCCGGCACTTATACTATTAATCAAGGATCGCTTGCACTTGATAGCGATTATGTACTTACATATAATCCAGAGCCTTTCTTCAACATAACTCAAGCACCAGCTATGGTAACTCTCGGCAATCTTGAGCAAACTTACGACAAGACAGGGAAGTCAGTGGGTGTTACAACTGATCCGGCCGGACTGAATGTTGATGTGACTTACAATGGTTCTTCTGAATTACCAGTAAATGCAAGTACTACTCCTTATGCGGTTGTAGCAACGATAGACGAAAATAATTATTACGGTTCAACGACAGGTGATCTCTTCATCGGTCAAGCGCCTCTAACCGTCACCGCCACGACAAGCACAAAGGTTTATGACGGCACAGCTGATTCTGATGGAGTACCAATGATCACTTCTGGCACGATCTTTAGTGGTGATACTGCTCCAGCATGGACGCAGACTTACAATAACAAGAACGTCGGTACGGACAAGATATTGACGCCGGCCGGAATTGTAGAAGATGGAAACTCAGGCGATAACTACGATGTGACTTACGCGACTACGACCGGAGTGATAAATTCTGCACCGGTAACAGTTACAGCTACAGGTGTTGGTAAGCAATACGACGGCACCACAACAGCTACGGTTAACTTGACGGTCAACGGCAAGATTGGCGGTGATGATGTGGTTGCAACCGACACTGCTACCTTTGACACCAAAGATGTAGGTCCAAACAAGACTGTGACGGTAGACGGAATTTCTCTGATTGGCACAGATTCTGGTAACTATAGTTTGAGTGACACATCTACCACGACGACAGCTGACATAACCGTTGCACCTCTGACAATAACTGCAAAAGATATAAGCAAGCTTTACGGCGATACAGTAACGCTTAGCGCTACTTCTACTGGATTTACTTATAGTGGTTTACTTGATGACGATAGTGTAGACACAGTGTTTCTTGCAAGCGACGGAGCGGCTTCAACTTCACCGATTTCAGGTTCTCCTTATGCCATTGTTCCAAGTGATGCGACTGGCACAGGATTAAGCAATTACTCAATCAATTATGTTAATGGTAATCTATCTGTAAGCAAAAATAACCTCACGGCGATCATAACAGCTGATGGTAAGGTCTATGATGGTACTACGGGCGCATCGATGACGCGTTGTACTCCAGTTGGGATTGTGAATGATGATCCAATCACATGTACTGCGACAGATGGGACATTTGACAATAGAGATGTTGGAACAAACAAGATTGTTACTGCTGATGTAAACTTTGTCGGCACCAATCTAGACAATTACACTACTGTTTCTACGGCGACGACTACTGCTTCTATTAGCGTCCGTCCTATTACTGTGACGGCTACTTCAACGACAAAAGTTTATGATGGTGATACTACTTCTAACGGAATACCGACTATAACTTCTGGTTCAATTGCTACGGATGACACAGCTCCGACATGGACACAGACTTACAACAACAAGGATGTCGGCACGGACAAGATATTGACTCCCGCTGGAATAGTAGATGACGGAAATTCTGGTAATAACTACGATGTGACTTATGCGACGACGACTGGTGTCATTACGGCTAAAGATTTGACAGTCACTGCTAATGGAACGGACAAAGTCTACGACGGCACAGCATCAACGACAGTAGTACTATCCGACAATCGAATTACAGGTGATGTTCTTGACGACAATTACACGAGCGCCAACTTCCTCGATCCAAATGTCGGAAATGGCAAGCAAGTTAATGTCTATGGTATCTCGATTACAGGAACCGACGCAGACAATTATCACTTGACCAATGTTTCTGCAAGCACGACTGCCGATATTACGAAAGCGGACATGACAATCACTGCTGATGATGCAAGCAAGACATATGGACAAGATAAGACGTTTGTTGGAACTGAATTCACGACTAATCCCGTCTCTCTATTTGGCTCTGATAAGGTAGATTCAGTAACTCTAACAAGCACCGGCGCTGCTCCGACTTCAGATGTCGGCTCCTATGACATTGTTCCAAGCACCGCAACTGGCACAGGATTGGGCAATTACACAATCGCTTATGACAACGGACAACTTACAGTTAATCCTCTTGCATTAACAGGAACACTTACCGCTTCAAACAAGACTTATGATGGCACGCCTAATGCAAGCACTTCATGCTCATTGAGCGGTGTACTTTTCGGAGACGATGTAAGTTGTGTTACTGCAAACTCAGTATTCAGCACAAGGAATGCCGGAACCAACCAAGTCACAGCGAGCTTGAGTCTGACTGGAGGCAAAGCTGTTGATTATTCGGTCAATGGTACAGCCAGTACTACTGCGACTATAAGCCAGTTAGCTCTGACAGTGACAGCGCAGTCGGATGACAGGACTTATAATGGAACTACCACTTCGAGTGTGTTGCCAGAATTCACACCACCTCTTGGTACTGGAGATTCTGCCAACTTTATTGAGACTTATAGTACCAAGAATGTCGGTTCAGGTTTGACCTTGACCCCAAGTGGAGTAGTTAATGATGGCCATGGAGGCGCAAACTACACTTATACATTCGATAACAATACGAATGGAACCATAACGGCTGAACCTCTGATAGTGACAGCTACGACAAACACGAAAGTCTATGATGGCAACACAAGCGCACTGGCGACTCCTTCGGTATCGGGGACAATCTTCGGTACTGATTCTCCAAACTTTACAGAAGCTTATAGCGCGGCGACTGCTGGTACAGGATTGACCTTAACACCGAATGGTAATGTAACAGATGGTAACGGTGGATTAAACTACACCTATACCTTTGACCCAATAGCTACTGGTGTGATCACTCAAGCGATACCCAAGCTTGTTTATGGAGTATTTAGTCTTGTAAATGGAGACAGTTATTCTGAAATCGTTGGCGACATTAATGCTCATGGTGGTCATGCGTACTATGGCATAACTGATGATTCCAATCACAGAGTAGACGGCACGTTCTCAACGATTCCTGTGAGTGGGGCTGTCAGTGGAACCACTACTCCGTTATATATAAATATAATGTTCACACCGAACGACGTGACTAACTTCAGTACAGTAAATCAGACAGCAGAGTTCAATGTAGTATCATTAATTCCCCCTTCAACAAGTCAATCTGTCTCGAGTGCTGGTGGTCCGATCATGATGGCCAATGTAGACAATCTCGACTCTCATTACTCGCAGTCGACACTAGCATAAACAATAAAATCCATGAATAAAATAATCTTAAAATCAACAATATCCATCGGATTGGCATTCGCGTTACTTCTAGCGAGTAATGGAGTTCAAGCTTCCACTTACCATGGAACAGTGACCGCAAACTCCAATACCATAAGTGGCAATCTGGGAGGAGGTGGCCTTGATGGATTCCTGATCAGTCCTCCTGTGGCAAGTCCTGGTCCCGGAACTTATGATTCTGCTCAAAGCGTCACTTTGACGGCCAGCGGAGCGACAAGCATCTATTACACCACAGATGGAGTTACGATTCCGACTTGTTCTACTGGAACGCTTTATTCCGCTTCCAATCCGATATATGTCAGCTCATCTTTGGAGATCCAAGCTATCTCATGCTACAGTGGCAACGCTTCTTCGACGGTTGCGTCGTATCTGTATGCCATAAACCAGGCAGGAACTTCAGGCGGCACAGACTATAGTGCGGCTTCTAATTACGGCGGTGGTGGAGGAAGTGGCGGATTAAGTATCAGTAACACAGTCGGCATGGCGGACTTTGTCCTGCTCATGGCCAATTGGGGGCAAACAGGAACGGGCAATCCGGCCGATTTTAACGGAGACGGCAGAGTAGACATTCAGGACTTTATTTGGCTGATGACTAACTGGAATGCTTAATCAAGAATAATTAACATCATGAAAAAAATCACTTACACGGTCGCGACAGTTGCTCTCGGTGCATTGATGTTCGCCACGACGGCTTTTGCCGCCACGACGGCGTCTATCACGCCAACGAGCGTCAAGGTCACAGCCGGACAGCAATTCAATGTCGTCGTCTCTGTCAACCCAAATGGAACAAGCGATTACGCGGAGCAGTTGCAAATCAATTATCCGGCGAATCTTTTGGAAGTTTCTTCGTTCACATTAGGAAGCAATTGGATGGCCTTGTCTCAACCTGGATATGATTCTATCGACAATACCAATGGAGTCATGGTCAAGACGGCCGGATACGCTGGTGGAATCACTTCACTGACGCCGTTCGGAACGATAACATTCACGGCAAAGAATTCTGGAAGTGCCCCAATATCGATTGGGAGCGGCTCTAAAGCCTTTGAAAAGACCAGCCAGAGCGCAATCACGGGTACTGGTGCCGAGGCAACAATCGTCGCGGCCGT
Organism: uncultured bacterium; assembly: GCA_963851055.1. Classification (GTDB taxonomy): domain Bacteria; phylum Patescibacteriota; class Minisyncoccia; order Phycocordibacterales; family PALSA-1337; genus C7867-002. Next base: position 9,207 of record CAWKMY010000002.1, read on the forward strand.
AGTCGCTCCAAAGATCGTCCCAGCCGCCAATACCGCGCCTAAGGCCACAACAACCGATCTCACGCCAGTTACGACAATAAATGGTCAAGTAGCAACCGCGACAAACGCGCAAGTAGCCGCAGCCGCGGTCGCCGCCTCACAATCAGCCGTGGGTTCCTCTTCTTCTAGCGCCATGACTATCGTTTGGATCATTATCGCGATAATCATTATCGCCGTCATAGTCTTCTTGATCTACAAGAAAAAAGTGGGAAAATCCGTCTAAACATAATGGCAGTTTTCTAGACTATATTTCACACCGAGTCAAGATTGCTCTATTTGCTTTCTTGTGATAGTTTTGTGGGTGGATCCTGCGTATTAACTGGCGCTTGATTCTTGACAAATCCTCAGGCAAAAAACCTGCGGAGTCATATAAAAAACAAAACAAGGAAAGAGAGTTACGGATGAAAACAAAGCCAATACTTGGTTTAATGGTCGCGGTTTGCGTTGCGGGGATGGTTACTAGTGCGCTCGCCACTGAAGTGACGACCACCGGCTTTGGAACGATACCAGGAGTTTCTCCAGGTTCGAATCCATACAGTGGTAGCGGTATCCCATTCGACACTTCCGAATACACCATTGTCAGCGGAATTCCAGGTTCATCGGACACGCTGACGATTGCTATGGCGGCGACACAGCACGGTTCCGGAAATCCGGCACCGGGGAACAATGGGGCTGGCACTTATTATGTCAGCACCGGACTAAATGCCGGCAGATCGGTGTGGAACTTCGACTTCTACATCAACAGCGCGTTGGGAAGTCTGAGTCCTTACACTTTCGTTATTACCGAATTGAATGTCGGTAACGGCGGAATATTTATGTTCGACCCTACGCTTATTCCCGACAATGTCGGCGGTCCGTCGAGCGCGGGAAATTCGGAGAGTCTGGACTTCGCGTCGTTCGGCAGTTGGATCGGCTATGATCCGAATGCCAATGATACATACCAGTTCGTGCTCGACGCCTATTTGGGCGGAGACTTCGTAGGTCAGAGCGCCATAACCGTCGTCGCAGGCACAGGCTCGGTTCCCGATACCGGCTCAACAGCCGGACTCATGGGAATTGCCGTTCTAGGCCTTGTCGGTTTTGCCAAACGCAAAATGATTACAGGTCTCGCTTGAACAAAGCATATCTACACAGGTCGCACGACAGCGTGCGGCCTTTTTATTGGTGAAAAGCACAAGAAAAAGCGCGAAAAGTGTTGAGCATTTTGCTTTACGATGTTTTCATGATCCTGAATTGTCGCGCAAGTCCGCCTGTTTTTTCGGGCGGGTGTGGGGAGGTTAAGCAACCAAGGTCTTTCATTTTGTGTCGAAAAATGCTAGAGTTACAATATATTTATGCAAAACATTTCTAAAAAAGATCGTGACAATCTGATAAAACTTATTCAGGAAGGAAAAGATATTCCGGAGAAATATCTGGATATTTTAAGTGGAAAAGAGCAAACACAGAAAGAATATGAGCTTACATATGCCGGAAAAGCACGCGAGGAAGATATTATTGCCGATACATTAGCCGCACCACTTCAAGAAGTACGGACTTTTAATAGCGATAATAAATTTGATGACGGTTGGACTAACAAGCTGATTTTTGGTGACAACTTGATGGTGCTCAAAAATTTATATGAAGATCCGAAGATCAAAGGCAAAGTAAAACTCATTTATATTGATCCGCCATTTGCGACTAAGCAGGATTTTATGAACAAAGAGGAAAAGGCCTATCAGGATAAGATTGTTGGTTCAAAATTTCTTGAGTTCTTGAGAAAGAGGATAGTTTTTCTTAAGGAGTTATTTGCAGACGATGGTTCATTTTATATTCATCTTGATTGGAAGAAAGCACACTATGTAAAAGTTCTCTTAGATGAACCGGGTTTATTTGGAGAAACTTTTTTTAAAAATGAAATAATTTGGGAATACCAGGGGGCGTGGTCTGAAACAGATTCTTATTTTCCTCGCCGAGGACTTTCTTGACCATGAGATCATCAATGGCGGTTTCAGCTTCCATGATGTTCCGACAAGGCCGCACACCTTTTCCCGCTGCCAAGCCGTCGGCCTTGATGACCACGTTGCCATCCTTGCGTGCAGCGTATTTTAGGGCATCCAATGGATTGCTGAAGGTCTCGAAGGCAGCCGTGGGGATTTGGCATCTCCACATGAGTTCTTTGGCGAAACACTTGCTCCACTCGATGCGAGTGGCATCTCCACTGGGACCGAATACTGGTATGCCGCGGTTACCGAACGCCCTGGTTATGTATTCGGCCAAGGATGTCTCCGGACCGACGACTACCAATTTGATTTCAAGCCCAACAGCTATTTCGCTCAACAACCTGAAGTTTTCATGTGTTGGCGCAATGGGTATGTTCTGGCACCCGAGCATTGCGGTTCCAGTATTACCCGGAGCTACATAGATAGTGCCGGCTTGTGGTGATCTGATCAGTTTCCAAGCGAGGGCGTGTTCACGGCCTCCGCTTCCGATGATTAGGACATTTATTTTCTTCATTCAATGTTCTTTCTGTTGTTTGGTTACTGTTGTTTATCCGACTCTACATCGGTATCTTTCTTCGGTCAAGCCAATAATATCATGGTGACTTGGAGTGCTATAGTGACTTCGATTAAGCTCGGGCAAAGAAAATAATAAAAGGCCACAGTATATTCCGTGACCTTTCCGACGATTTCTCTTTCGAGCGGTAGTCGGCGTACCGTTGTTTGTGTTTACTGACGCGGTCCAAAACCATCCCGCACCAGTCTACTCGTGAGCCAGTGATGTATTTCTGGCTTGAGACAAGCCTCATCAAGTCCGTGCAAATGCATAGCCCTTATGATTTGCTGTTCCCTCGGACTGAATTTTGTCGAGTATTCCTCAAGCCTTTTCAACCTCTTGGTAACAGACGCTTCGAACATCTCGATTATGCGTCTCAGTTCCTCGGCGGGGAGGTTCCAGAGGTGTTCTGCCGAGTATTCATCGACCAGATCCTCCTCATTGAAGTGACCATGCCGCTCTTGCGGATAGAACATGGCGGAACACTTTTTCGGCTCCTCTGTTTGACGACCATTTTTTTCAATGATATGGCCTTCCATTGCCCATGCGGTAAGCGGTTGCTTTTCCGACAGTTTGAGCAATTTGACTCGGACTTTGAACAGATCCGAGTGGGCTGTCCTTTCTTCGATTCCTCGAAAAAAGAGAGGTTTTCCTTCCGACAGACCGAGTATAAGATCGTGTTTGCCGGGACCATTGACTAGCTTGTAACTATTTGTCATACGACTTTTTTGTTGTAACGAACGAGCATCTTAGACGGGGAAGACGCCTGACCCCCTTATCTCCTGTGAGACGACTCGCCATACGGTCGAGAATTCTAGGTGGATTATAGCATTATGTTACATTGTTGTCAACTCGGATAAAGGTACATACATATGTAACTTTCGTATCTAAAAAGTGTCACTTTTGTCACTTTTTGAAGCGCTCAAGTCGCGTCGATATGATAGACTAAAACTACTTAAATCCACCAATCTGGGCTTGACCGAGCACGGTTCTAGCTCGAGTCGGCCAGCAAATCACTTTTCGAGTCAATCTAACATAATGGAGACAAGGAAACACATAATAATATTTTCTCATGGATTTGGAGTGCGTAAAGATGACCTCGGCCTTTTTACTGATATAGCGGCCGCGATCCCGGAGATAGAGTCAATACTCTTTGATTATTATGATTTTAACGAAGTAAATAAAACACTTACGATTTGTCCATTTAGTAAACAGGTAAAGATGCTGAACGATGTAATTAGTAAAACCAAAGAATTGAATCCTGGGGCAATCATAGATTTGATCGGTCATTCCCAGGGGACTGTTGTAGCTGGGTTAGCAGAACCTGATGGAATAAGAAAGACCATATTTCTCTCGCCTCCTTTTGACATGGGGCTTGAACGTACTTTGAAGAGGTATGCATCGAAACGAGGCGCAATCATAAATTTAGACGGAATATCGAAGTTGCCGTCACAAAGTGGCCTTGTCAGAATTATCCCTTCTGAATATTGGACCGAACGTAAAGCGGCCAATGCAATCAAAGCGTACAATAGGCTTTCAGAAAAAACCGAGTTAATTATGATTGAAGCGAACCAAGATCAATTGTTACCAAAGATTGAAGTGAAAGGGTTGAGTCCTAAGATAAAGTTAAATCCGCTAGATGGCGACCATGATTTCTATGGTAAGGATAGGAAGCATTTAATCGATGTGTTGAGAGGTCTTATTGTTGGGGAATAGAGTTTCAACTCCGTGCCGTACACTCCGATCATTTGCCTATTTCCACTTCAGTTCAAGTCTGATTTCTGGCTACATGTAATAGGGCCCAAAATCTCTCGTCATAATCATTATAAAAAAACCGTCAGAACCTTCTGGCGGCATGAGTAGATATGTGTGCCGAGCTATTTCAGACTCGCGTCAGTGATTGGCGGTCCCAGTGGTTGGACATCAGGAACAGATGGCCCTAGCGCCTGCGGGAATGGTATCTTCGAGCGCAAGAGCAATGTGCCCATGACCAAGTCGGCAAACGGGTAGACAACGTTGAAGTTGGTACCCATATACCGGTGATGCAACAGGTGGTGGCCGTTCAGCTTTTTGAACAAGGTGGATCTTTCCAAGCGCCTTGCCTTCGGCAAGTGCATACACCAGTGCACGCGCTCATAGGTGCCGTAATAGCAGGCTATGACGACGAAATTCGTGCCATACATCCAGAATCTCATCCCCCATGTCGGCAAGAATATCCAGACGACGAGTGATGGTAGAGACGCGACGAATATGAGCAGCGGTCCATTCCACCACGCCATCGGAATAGTCTTCTTGTTCTGAGTGGTTTTGTCGATCAGATGATAAGTCTGATCAGCCTTGAATATCCGGTGATGCACTATTGCATGTGCATTGAACGGATAACGGAATCCGAGTATCGGTCTGTGCATGACATACCGATGGAGAGTCCATTCCGCTAGTGAGGTGTAATGAATAGTGACGAAAGCTGTGATGGCGATCGTCATTAATATAATCAACATATGACGATCTTTCTGTTGGTGTTTGAATTGTTAGGGACCGAAGTCCTTATTAAGTATACGTTACAATGGTGTTATAATCTAAGAACCAAATAACCAATCACATGATCACATTCGACGATTTCAAGAAGATAGAGATGCGCGCCGGCAAGATATTATCAGCCGAGAAGATACCTGATACGGACAAGCTTTTAAAGTTATCCGTCGACTTTGCAGAGCTTGGACCGCGCCAGATAATCTCCGGTATCTCCTTGCATTTCCCAGACCCGAGCGTTTTGGTCGGCAGGACTTGCATGTTCGTGACTAACCTTGAGCCGAGGATGATAAAAGGCTTTGAATCGAATGGAATGATACTGGCTGTATCTACGCCTCCGGACACAGAAGGTAAGAGCGGATTCTCTCTCCTTGAACCGAATAGCACTATTCCGCCTGGTACGATGGCGAAATAGCTGTAAGTATGGAAGTATAAGGCGATGGATCAAGATTTATACGACGTTATCGTTGTCGGAGGCGGAGCTTCCGGACTGATGGCTGCTGGAAGAGCGGCTGAAGTTCTGTCTGCGCGGCCTTGTTGCGGACGTGTCCTTTTACTCGAGAAGAATAAGAAGCTTGGCGAAAAGCTAAAAATCACCGGCGGTGGGCGTTGCAATATCACCAACGCCGAATATGATACCCGTGCTCTGCTCTCTCATTATGGTGATGCGAGCGATTTTCTTTTCTCTGCATTCTCAAAATTTGGCGTTAAAGATACATTTTCATTCTTTGAGTCGCGAGGTTTGCCTCTTATGGTCGAAGACCGCAAAAGGGCCTTTCCAAAGAGCCAAAAGGCGCTCGATGTCTATAAAGTCTTGGAGAAATATGTTCAAGAAGGAAAAGTGACTATTAAGGTTGGTTCGGCTGTGACAAAAGTGAATGTCGGTGAAATAAGCGTTGACGGGGCGTCAAAAAAAGTCGTCACTTCAGTTGACTGTAGTGGACCAAGTGGAGTCCAATCATACCGCGCCAAAAATTTTATCTTCGCCACTGGCGGCGCTTCTCATAAAGAAACGGGTTCGACAGGTGATGGTTTCGGTTGGTTGCGTGAGCTCGGTCATACCGTTGTGGCACCAACACCTTCTGTCGTTCCATTGGCCGTTGAAGATGAGTGGTCAAAGAAGTTGGCTGGTATAAGCATAGAGTCCATGAAGATAACTTTTTTCGTAGATGGGGTTAAGGCTGGCGGCAAAAACGGCAAAAGCGGGTCGTCCAAGAAAGGTCGCATTCTTTTTACTCACTTCGGCATTTCAGGGCCATTGATTCTCAATAGCGCCGCTGAAGTGGCTGATCTACTCAAATCAGGAATAGTCACAGCCGCCATAGATATATTTCCAGATCTGGATCTAGGCGCGCTTGAGAAGAAGATTATCGCTGTTTTTGATGCGAATAAAAATAAGACGCTCAAGAATGTTTTGGTGGAAATCTTGCCGCCAGGGACGGCTAAGGGCATCAGTATGCTACTTGAAGAGCCGGAAGATTCTGCGGAGGCGCTCCTCGAGAAGAAAGTTCACAGCGTCACAGTCGAAGAACGCAAGAATCTTACGCGCATTTTCAAGGCTTTGCCTCTTACCATCACTGGGCTAATGGGTGATGATAGGGCGGTCGTTTCTGATGGGGGAGTGGAGTTGATTGAAATAGATACTAGGACCATGAAGTCGAAAGTTGTGGAAAACCTGTTTGTTACGGGCGATCTTTTGCATATAAATAGGCCTTCTGGGGGATATTCATTGCAGCTTTGCTGGACAACTGGATATGTTGCTGGGAGTACCGCTATTAAGGCCGGAAAATGAAGGGGATGGCTGATTTTGAGGATGAGCAGATAGTAAGGAAAAAAATAGGGCAAAAAATGGTTTTTCCTATTTTCTTGGGAGGGGGGCATCCTCGAAAAGGTCGATTCTGGTAATTGAGAATTTTTTGCAATTAGGTGTCATGGCGTGGCTAACCTTCGTAACCAATTGCAACTTTTTCGCAATTACCATATATGAGGTAAAAGGAGATGCCCGTCTCTCTCAGAATATTGAAGAAAACCTTAAATGACCGAGCATAGTTTGGTTGTATCATTATTTGAATGCATTTTGTTTTAGACTCCCGCTTGACCTTGACATTAGGCTCTCGGTGATATATTGTGTAATATACACAGATTATCCCCATATATACTGTTCATAACTCTTAAATGCCAAGCAAACACTCTAGCGGCTATCAAGGCCATCATCCGTCTCCAAAAGGAGCTTCAAATGCACACCGCCCGTCAGGCGGACACTCTTTTCATGCAGCGCCAAAGCCAGGCGCCTACAGCCACAGCGCAAGCACGCGTCAATTCCGTGGCGGTAAGCCTTCATCCTATAAAGGCGGCTACAAAGGTGGAAGTCGCGGTGGTTTCAAAGGTGGCCGTGGCGGTGGCAGGGGCGGATTCGCCCAGAAATCATTCAGCGACATATCCAAATTCGTCAACAAAGCCGTCATAACCGAGACTATGCCCGTCTTCAAGCCGGAGCATGCTTTCAAAGATTTTCTCATAGATGAAAAGCTCAAGACCAATATCATCAAGAAAGGCTATGTAACGCCGACTCCTATCCAGGATCGTGCCATTCCGCACGTTCTCCAGGGTCAGGATGTAGTTGGTATAGCCAATACTGGCACAGGCAAGACTGCGGCATTTCTCATACCTCTCATAAATAAAGTTCTCAAAGATCGCAATCAAAAGATCCTCATCATGGTCCCGACTCGCGAGCTTGCCACACAGATAGACGATGAGCTTCGCGGTTTCTCATCCATGCTCTCTATGTTTTCCGTCGTCTGCGTCGGTGGCGCAAGTATAGGTAAACAGCTCGGCCAACTTCGTCGCACGAATAGTTTCATCATAGGCACGCCAGGACGTCTGAAAGATTTGCTCGAGCGCAAAGCTATAAACCTTTCACAGTTTGCTACAGTCGTCCTCGACGAAGCCGACCGCATGCTCGACATGGGATTCATCCACGACATGAAGCTCATCATGGGCAAGATGCCTGCCGTTCGCCAGACTCTTTTCTTCTCGGCTACTATGTCTAGCGACATCCAAGCTCTGATCAAAGATTTTCTGAAGAGTCCCGTTTCCATATCCGTAAAAACCGGCGATACAGCCAAGAGCGTTGATCAGGATATAGTTCGCACAAATGGCAGGAATAAGATAGATGTTCTCAAAGATCTTCTCTCAGCACCAGGTTTCACCAAGGTTCTCATTTTCGGCAAGACCAAGCACGGCGTCGAGAAATTGAAGAATGGTCTCACGGCTCTCGGTTTCAAAGCGGAGTCTATTCATGGAAATAAAAATCAAGGCCAGCGCCAGCGCGCTCTCGACTCATTCAAGGCCGGACATCTGAAAGCTCTCGTCGCCACCGACGTAGCCGCTCGCGGTATAGATGTTTCTGATATATCGCACGTCATCAACTACGATCTGCCGGCTACTTATGAAGACTATATTCACCGTATCGGCCGTACAGGCAGGGCGGGCAAGAAGGGAAAGGCCATTACGTTTATAGAATAGTTTTCAATATAAGAGCGGCGAAAAAGCCTTTGAAAATAAGGTTTTTTGTTATTCCAAGCAGACTTGACAGATATAGTGATATAATGTTATTATTGCTGTCAGGTAGAATTCTCTTTTTCATTAAATGGACCTGTGATAAAAGCATGTCGACACATGCACAGGAGAGGAGGCGCGGAGCCAAATCAAAAGCGGATTCTAATCTTGTTCCTATGAAAATATTCGTTTATCTCAACATTGAAACCGCAATCAGAAATGAGCATTGCTTGGGTGGTCCCGAGGTGCACGAGTGCCTCAGGGCGTCATTCATGAGAAGTTTTGTGACGAATGCTCTTCCCGCTGTGGGCAATAAGCTTGCTTTTGCCGATGGGGTAGAGATCACAAGACGCTTCAGAAAATCTGGACTCACAGCACCAGAAGTGATTGACGTCAGACAAGTCATGCGTCGCGGTGTTCTTGATCATGAGGTCGTGTATAAGCAACGGGTTGAATTAACCGGTGAGGAAGTCAATCTTCCGATGGGTCATCACTTTGGCCCGTTCATCATTGACACCGAGACGTGTGCAATAAACGCTCTGGAAATTAGTCATTTCCACGAAGTCATTTGTCCATTGCTGGAAAAGGAGGGGTTTGTTTTCAGAACTGGAGCGAAGGAAAACCACTTCCCCAAGTGCGACATCATGGATATCATCCATGAAAAATGATGTTGAATTCTCTTAATCCCGCCAGGCTTTGTCTGGCGGGGTTTTCACTTTTATATATTAGCTGGAACACATTTTTAAAACCCCGTGAACTTCACAGGAATTTTTTGGCTGATACAATTATAGGGTGAAGAATTTTAATTATGGCGAATTTGCCATAATTAGAAGTCGATATATATCATATGAAAAAGATAATTATACAGAATAAGGTAATATCCGTGAAAATCTCGAAAGATGGAGACGATTATATATCGTTGACTGATATGGCTAAGATTCAAGGATCCTGATGCCACCGGCGATTGTCATAGCCCTAATTGGTTGTACGCAAATACACCATTCAATTCATGGGTTCGTGGGAGCAGGCATTAACCCAGCTTTTAATGTCATGAATTCAATAACATTAGAAATGAGGCGGGTGCTAATGGTTACATACTTTCTCCGTCTACATTTGATTGAAAAAACTGGTGCTGTAGGCCTTAAGTCCTCCCCAGGAAGGTACGGTGGTACCTTTGCTCATAAAGACATAGCCTTTGAGTTTGCCACATGGCTTTCCCCTGAATTCAAACTCTATCTGATCAAGGAATTCCAGCGATTGAAGATCGAAGAAAATAAAAGGTTAGCTCTCGGTTGGGATGTAAAGCGTATGCTTACCAAGATTAACTATAAGATCCATACTGACGCAATTAAACAGCACATCGTGTTACCGCACCAAATATCAATCAAGGATTCGACTATTGTATACGCAAACGAAGCCGATGTACTCAATAAAGCCTTTTCGGTCTGACCGCAAAAGAATGGCATGACAAAAATCCTAAACTTGAAGGTAATGTCAGAGATTATACAGATGTGTCCCAGCTTGTGTGCTTGGCAAACTTAGAGAATCTTAATGCGGAATATATTCGTGTCGGAATAGCCCAAGGGGAACGGCTATTGAAACTCAACGAAAGTGCTATATCGCAGATGAGGTCGCTGATAGGCAATCCCAGTATAAAGAAGCTGGTAAATAAATAGTCAGGATTTATAGGTGATGCCCCCAAGTTATCCCCACCTCACCCCTTGCAGGTGAACGATAGTTCACCTATACTGTATCCATGCCAGAAATGGCCTATCAATAAATTAAAAGTCGTTTATCAATATTTAAAATAAATCAAATGAGTAAACATCAAATAGTCCGTGAGCTTCGCCGCGAGATCAGGAAGATCAATGAAAAGATCGACCTGCGCATCATCCAAGGCCTTTCATACAGAGAAGAGTCTCGCCGCCACAAGTTCTTAGTTTCGCAATTGTCACGCCTACAGCCTCGCCGCGTACCTCTTTTTGGTGCCTTCGCCCTGACGCAGCTCTTCATGTTATAGTCTCTCCATTCTCCTTACTTCCTGCTTCTTACCCCTTATTTACAATGTACGAATCCTACAAAAAGAAAATTCTCGGTTTCTACCGGAACAATCGCCGTATGCCGGCTTATCAGGAGATTATGGACCTAGTCGGTTTCAAATCCAAGAATGCTGTCTATAAGTTGATCAATAAATTGATAGGCGAAGGTGTTGTGACCAAAGATTCCAGTGGCCGCCTTATTCCGAATAAACTTGTAGGCGAAGTTCCTATACTCGGCCTTGTTGAGGCTGGTATTCCATCCGTGGCCGAAGAGAGCATTTTGGATACTATGAGCATTGATGAATATTTGATAAATGATAAAGATAAGACTTATCTCCTAGAGGTAAAGGGGGATTCGATGATAGACGCAGGCATCAATGAAGGCGACTTGGTCATAGCGGAGCGTGTCGGCGGGGCGCGAATAGTCGGCGAGGCCGTGAAGCGAAAGATGGCGACATCGTCATAGCCGATGTGGATGGAGGTTGGACGATGAAATATTTCAGAAAAAAGGGCTCAAACATCTTTTTGGAGCCAGCAAATAAAAAGTATAGGCCAATACATCCTACAGAGAGCTTGAATATAGCCGCTATTGTGAAGGGTGTTGTGAGAAAGTATTAGAGTGTCGTAGAATAGCTCGGCTGAAATATCGTGGCGTGCCGTACGTCTTCATATATGTTAAAATATTTATATGAAAAAACGCTCTTTTTTTCGCTTTCTGAAGAATAAGTGGTTCATAGCGATAGTCATTATCATCCTGGGCATAGTCATCTATTTCGTCTACAAAAACGGCAATAAGCCTCCGAATTTCACTTCCGCGACGGCGGCTATCGGCACCGTCATTGAGCAAGTTTCGGTGACTGGCACGGTTTCGCCGATAGATAAAGCAGCTCTGGCTTTCGAGAAAAGCGGCGTCATATCAAAGATAGATGTAAAAGTCGGTGATACGGTCAAAACCGGTAACCCGATTGCCTCTCTAGATAATGCACAAGATGCGGCGGCTCTGGCTAGTGCTGAAGCCACTCTCGCGGATATGTCGCGTTCACTTACGCCTACGGAATACGCGGCTGACCAGTCTGTGGTGACGACTGCGTCTACGACTCTGGCCAATGCTCTGAAAGACGCGGCCAACGCTATTCATACAGGCTATGTTCAAGCACAGAGCGCCGTGGTGAATTACGGCGATACATTTTTCACTAATCCGCAGAGTGCCAACCCGATCATCAATATACGTACCCAATCCAATACTACGGCTTTAACCATAGACAATGAGCGTCTAGGTGTAGCAACCGCTCTCACTTCATGGGCGAATGACGCTAGCACTAGCACCGCCACCGCCGACAACGCCACCGGGCTTATTTCAAATGCCGAAGGTTACATATCCACTATCAAAGGCTTTCTGAATGATCTTTCCGTCATAGTCAATGGCATGAATCCGGGCAATTCGGGCCTACCTCAACAGGTTATAAATGTCGATGTTAGTAACATGAACACCGCCCTTTCGACCTTGAACCAAGCTATCGCAACTGTTTCCGCAGCGGACACGGAACTCAAGAACGCTTCTTCCGCTTATGCCCAGGCCCAGAATAATTTCGCTTTGCAACAGGCAGGATCGTCCGCGGATGCTATCGCGGCGGAAGCAGCCAAAGTGTCACAGGCGCAAGCCGCCCTCTCCGAAGATACGATAACTTCACCCATAGACGGCATAGTGACCCAGGAAGACCCCAATGTCGGCGAATTCGCGTCGCCGGGGCAGGGAGGTTTCGCCGTCCAGAATAGCGGCTTCAAGATAGAGGCCTACGTGCCTGAAGCTGACATCGCTAAGGTTGCTATAGGAGATCTGGCTTCAACCACTCTAGACGCTTATGGTTCATACGTCGATTTTCCGGCAAAAGTCGTCATGATAGACCCGGCCGAGACCGTTCTCGAAGGCGTGCCTACTTATAAGGTTACATTGCAATTCGTCACTCCAGACTCCCGCATCCGTTCCGGCATGACCGCCAATCTGGAAATATTGACACATATGGTTGCCGGCGTTGTCGAGATTCCGTATCGCGCATTAACTATTACTTCTACTTCTACGATGGTGCGACTCGTTAGCGGTGATGGAAAGAGCTACGCGTCTCGGCTTGTTACTACCGGCCTTAAAGGTTCCGACGGCACCATCGAGATCATTTCAGGCTTGAATTCTGGAGATAAAGTGGTGACTTATGTTACAGGACAGTAAATCCCAATGGTAGAAAATATAATTTCCGTAAAGGACCTAAGGAAAACCTATCACGATGGCGATAGCGGCACGACAGCGCTAGCGGGGGTGACATTCGACGTGCGCAAAGGGGAGTTTCTAGCTATCATGGGCCCTTCAGGCAGCGGAAAATCGACCTTGCTTCACTTGCTCGGCTTGCTGGACGAGCCTACTTCAGGTTCGTACCACTTCAACGGAAAAAATGTGACCTCATTCTCCGGCGATGAATTGGCTGATTTGCGCAATAGAGAAGTGGGTTTCATATTTCAGGCCTTCAATCTATTGTCGCGCACGACGGTGTTGGAGAATGTGAAATTACCGCTTTATTATTCGGACATACCGGAACATGAATGGGATGCAAAAGCTCGCGCCGCCGTGGAATCAGTAGGCTTGGCCAATCGCATGGATCACAAGCAGGCGGAGCTTTCCGGCGGAGAGCGCCAGCGTGTGGCTATTGCCAGGGCATTAGTCACTGATCCGGAAGTGATATTCGCTGATGAGCCTACCGGCAACTTGGACTCCAAGTCCGGCAAGAATGTCATGGGCATCATCCAACGCCTGAATGTTGAGCACGGCAAGACTATAGTCCTCATCACTCACGAAACTTCCACGGCAGAGCATGCAGAAAGAATCATTCACCTCATGGATGGCGAGATAGAGAGTGATATAAAGGTCAAGAATCGCCTGACAGCTGACGATGAGTTCAAGAAATAACATGACCTACAGACATCTTTTCAGAACTTCATTGACCGGACTGACGACCAATCGCTCGAGATCTTTTTTGACCATCCTTGGAATAGTTATAGGTATCACGGCTATCATGCTAGTGGTCTCGCTCGGTGCAGGCGCGCAGAACCTTATTCTAGGTGAAGTGCAAGGTCTCGGTACGAATACCATCGCTATTATTCCTGGACAAGTATCGACGAGCGCGTCGAATGTGTCCGCACTTTACAGCGATTCTTTAAAGCCGAAAGATGTTACTGCACTCCTCAATAAGGCCAATGTCCCAGGATTAATATCGCTCATGCCGACCGTCATCAGCTCTGACCCGGCTTCATACGGTTCGAATACTTATCAAGTCACCGTATTCGGTGGCACCGATCTGATGGCGAGCATATTCAATCTAGTGCCGTCTGAAGGACAATTCTTCGACCAAAGCGATGTCGATTTTCTGTCCAGCAATGTAGTTATCGGCGGCGATGTAGCGAAATATCTTTTCGACAATCAAGATCCTTTAAATCAATACATAACCATCAAGGGCCGAAACTTCAGAGAGGCTGCGGTTTTACCGAAATCTGGCCGGCGGGTCACTCTTTAACTTTGACGGCATGGTCATCATGCCTTACACCACGGCTATGACATATGTCACCGGCCAGAAATATTACAATCGCATCATCACCCAGGCGACTTCCGATGCGGCTGTTCCTGCTACTGCTGCGGATATAAAGCTGACTTTGGAGGAGTCTCATAACATTACGATCTCATGATAGATATGACGAGTCAGGCGACAGAACGAACGTATTGCTCGGGCATGCGGAACGTGAAAGCCCTCAAGGAGCTCGGCGTCGCACTCTCGATCGACGACTTCGGCACCGGCTATTCGGCGCTGGGCTACCTCAAGCACCTCCCCGTCAACGCGCTCAAGATCGATCGCTTCTTCGTCGCGGACATCTCAAGCGACGCCGCCGATCAGGCGATCGTCCGCGCGATCATCGCGGTCGCGAAGAATC
>CAWKMY010000003.1:0-98017 GCA_963851055.1 uncultured bacterium
ATGTGTGGCCGCTAACCGGTCCTATCTTTCACCCCTTGCGCGGCCAAATCGTCGGCTGTTTCGAAAGTCCCGAATCTTTGGGTATAGTGATGATCGCGCCAACAGGAAAACCGCTTGGCGGTATGGAGCCGGAAATGACAATAGCCGCCAAGCCAAGAATCAAGACACCGCCGATTGTTGCCAACCATTTCAGCCGCACTATTCTATTTGTAGCATTCGAATCCATTCGTATATTCGTATTTTAAATGGGTAGATTTGAAGGAGCCTCGGCTTTCTTTGAAGGCACGCGAGCAAGCCCTGGAGTCGCGGCAACTCCACCAGGCAGATGGAATATCGTGGCCAATTCCTCGGTGTTTAGGACCATGGTTGGAGAGACGAAAGGCGGATAAAATGCCGACCGGCGGCGATAGGCCTGAAGCACAAGCCTACCGAAACGGTTCCTGCGAATGTTCTGAAAGTCTAGCCAAGGATCTCCGAGCGGATTATGCCAGCGGTCGTTCGGCTTGAAACCGTTCAAGCTCTCGGAATTGAATTGCTTCAAACTGGATATGCGACCTCCAATGCCGAACGGGGTGTCGAAAGTGTCCTTGGGAGCGATATATATGGCGCGGATACATACATCGAAAGGCAGTTTGGTTATACTGCGCTCTATGGCACCTACGATGTCGCGTTCTCCTTCGGATATCATAGCCAATCTGGTATAGCCGGTCTCGGGATCAGGCACGCCTGCGGATGTCTTGGTCTTGGCATCGCGGACGAGAATCTTATTTACTTCCTCCATAGCCTGATCTTTCCACAGATCAGTCTTCTTGAAGAGGTGCCCTGGCTTCCTCTGCGCTTTCCTGTGGGCTCTGCAGATAAATTGAAACCATACCTGTTCATTTGGCCGTAAACTACCGAGCCACTCGATCATATGCGTGAGCGGGTCGACTTTGAATTCTTCTTTCGGGTCTTTATCCAAGCCGTAGTCCACATAAGTCTTGATTGGATATGGATCAGGTTTAGTAAATGAAAACTCCAAGCCATGGACGCGGATCTTTTCAGGATCGAACTGTACCGACCGCGAGTAATCTTCTTTGTGCTCGACTATTTCTATACCAGGATATTGCGAATAAAGCGCTGATATTAGACCAGTCTTGCGCCTATCTTCGCACCAAGCCATAAATTTGACTTGTCCCTCTATGCCTATTATTTCCAGGGAAAAATACGGTGCATACTCGCCTTTCCAATACTGTGAGTAGGCACTACCGGGGGAGGTGTTATGCAGAGCATGCAGAACCGTCTCCATAGCTAGCGGTGATTTGAACATTTCTTTCGGCAAACGTATTTCCAACAAAGCGTACTCTAGCGAATTGTAGAATTTCGCTCGGATATATCGGAGCCAGAGATGCCAGAACATATTGCCGAGGATAAATGCCAGGGCTATAGGCAATATGAATAAGAGATAAGTGACAACTTGTGGTGCCAGAGACGAATGGAACGGCTGTATGAAATATTGCTCGAGGAGCGCGTACATGGAGAAATTATAGCATAACAAAAAGCCCCGCTAGGGGCTTAATGTGTCTTTATACGACTGGGGTATATTTACCATCCTTATCCCTCTTGAAATACTTCGGATTCTGGAGATTGACTATGATAGTGTTCTCCTTGACGTAGCGCTCCTTCATGACTTTGTCGATGATCTCTTCCTTTGAGAGCGGACCATTCTTGTCTATAACTGCCTTTATGACGTCACGGACGACGCCTGGGACATATCCCCATTCTGCTAGTGCGTAGAGTCCGCGGCCAACCAGAACGAAGCGCTTATCTTTTATGAGCTCGTTATGAGTGGTGGCGACATGAGCCTTCTTGTTGAACATAACCGTTATCTGTTTGGCTACGTCGCGGAAGTGTATAGGAGAACCATGTTTCCTGATGACCAGAAATGCATAGTCGCGCACACCCTTTGTCTTTATATTCGAAGATTTGGAAACTCCCCAATCGCCGAGAGCGTTCTTGCCGATAGCCTTGGAGATATTGAGCCAACGCTTGACTACCTCCTGATTTTTATATTTTTCAGAGACATCCTCGAGATGTTGGAGGAATTTATTGGTCATCTCTGATTCCGGCAGAAGATCCTGATTGGAAAGATTGCTGTAGAGCTTTTTGAGCGCCTCTTCTACCTTTTTGGCCAATTCTTCATTGACATGCCAGCGATGACGGAAATCATCGTCTTCTTTTAACTTCTTGAAAGGTTCGCCGACGACTAAGAGGAAGAACATATGGTTCTGCAGACTGACGTCTTTGGAGATATGGCCGAGGAAATCATCTTCTACAACGATGCCACCTAGGGAGTGCAGGAGGTTTTCAACCTCTGTAAATACAGCCTTTTCAGCCTTATATTCCTCTGACTTTCTGACATTTGCTATGCCATAGTTTTCTATCTGGCGCACACGCTCACGAGTGATACCGTACTTCTTGCCGATGGCGTCCAAAGTCATACGCTTCGTCTCCTTACCGAGACCATAGCGAAAAATGAGAACTTCGCGGGCGCGGTCAGGAAGCGATGACAATAGTCTCTTGACGACGGCTTTCGGCTTGAATGTGATGTTTGGCGTGGCCATGTGATTGATTGATAATACCTTTATTTGGATATAATGTCTACTGTTTTATCACCCCCAGCAAAATAAGTCAAGGAGTGTGGTGTAATGCGTGATGTAATGCGAATCTACGAATCCGCCCAGTAGGTGATTCTACTGAATCAAATGCTACAAATATTATCCGACGACGATAGATACGAGCTTGCCTTTGACTACGATAACCTTCTTCACAGTCTTCCCTTCTAGCCATTTTTTCGTTTCAGGTAGGGCTAAAGCAGCTGATTTTAGGTCTTCTTCACTTGAATTTACAGCGATCTTGAATGAAGCGCGCACTTTTCCATTGATCTGGACGATTATGTTCGCCTCATCATCAACGATAAGCTTTGGATCGAATTTCGGCCATTCGGATACATGAATAGACTTCTTGTTTCCGAGAGTTGTCCACAGCTCCTCCGTGACATGCGGAGCGAATGGGGCGAGAAGTTTCAGATAAGTCTCGAAATCGGCGCGGCTTAAAACAACCGGCGATTTTGCATCAGTTGTAGATTTCTCAATCTCATTCAAGGCGATCATGAGAGTGCTGATAGCCGTATTGAAGCGCATGGCAGCAATATCTTCAGTGACTTTTTTAACCGCCTTGTTGACGATACGATGATTTGTCTCTGATCCAGTTCCAATCCCATCTTTGGTGACCACTTTCTCCTTCAATTTCCACACCCTCTCAATGAACCTCCTAGGTCCAACCATGCTTTCTGTACTCCAAGCTATAGATTGATCAAAAGGTCCCATGAACATCTCGTATATGCGCAATGTATCCGCGCCGAAAGTCTTCACTACATCATCGGGATTGACCACGTTACCAAAGCGCTTGGACATTTTTCTGCCGTCTTCCCCCATGATGATACCCACTGACTGAAGTTTTGTGAACGGTTCGCTAGTCGAGACAACTCCGATATCATTCAGGAACTTATGCCAGAAGCGCGCGTATATGAGGTGTCGAGTTGCATGTTCAGCTCCACCGACGTAAAGGTCTACTGGCGACCAGTACTTCTCTTTCTTTGGGTCGACGAGAGCTTTCTTATTCTTCGGATCTTCGTAACGCAAATAATACCAGCAAGAACCTGCCCATTGAGGCATAGTATTTGTTTCGCGCTTAGCAGGACCTTTACATTTCGGACATTTCACATTGACCCACTTGGAAATGGCAGCCAATGGTGATTCGCCTGTGCCGGTTGGCTCATATGAATCAACTTTAGGGAGCTTAACTGGAAGATCTTTTTCAGGAATGGGTACCACGCCACATCTGTCGCAATGTACGAGAGGTATCGGCTCGCCCCAATAGCGTTGGCGGGAGAAAACCCAGTCGCGGAGTTTGTATTTGGTAACCCATTTGCCGCTGACGAAGGCGGTGATTTCTTTTTTGACGGAGTCGGAAGTTTTGCCGGAGAATGAACCAGAATCTATCAAAATACCGGATTCCAAAAACGGCACACCTTTAACGAAGTCGAACTTCTTTATGTCTGTGGTCTTGTCGAGGCCAAGCTCTTTCAGTTTGTAAACAGCCCTACCAAGTATGTCGAAGAAGTGTCTGGACTTCGGTATAGTTTCTTCGAAGAGTTTCAATATCTCTTCCGCTGATTTCCATTCGAGATCGAACTTCTCATGCGCCTCTCTTTTTGTCTCGCCTATATCGCCGGAATCTACGACCGCCAAGAATTGAAAAGACCTAGCCAACTTGAAGACGCCTTTGCTGTGATTCCAATAATTACAAAACAGCTGTTGACCCAACTGGTGCCATGATATGACTTTGGTTATACCGGCTTCTTCGGCAAGTTCGCGCTTGGCCGTCTCTTCATATGATTCATTCCCTTCTCTGCCACCGGCAACGATGGTGAATCTCTCCGGATCACGCCAATGCAGGCAGGCGTACAAGCCTTTCTTCTGGTCGAATACGATGACTGCCGATCCATCCGTCTTCTCCGCTTTCGGATTCGGCTCGCCAAAGGTAGGCACTATAACATCCTTTATCTTCAATCCAAACTTCTTTGCAAATTCCCAATCCCTCTCATCATGAGCGGGTACGGCCATGACAGCGCCAGTACCATAGTCAGCAAGAACATAGTCGGCTATCCAAACAGGCACTTCTTCTTTATTAGCCGGATTGATAGCCTTCACACCTTTCAATTCTACACCCGTCTTCTCCTTCTTGGCATCAGTGCGCTCAATCTCGGTTTCGGCGGCTGATCTTGAAATGTAAGCCTCAACTTCAGCTTTGTTATCTAGACGCGACAAAAGTTCTTTAATCCATGGATGTTCAGGGGCCAAAACCAAATAAGTGACGCCAAAAAGAGTGTCTGGGCGGGTGGTGAAGACGGGGATCGTTGGAGTCAACGCTTTAAGGATTAGCGGCTCTTCATCGCTATCGAAATGAGGCGTCTGTGCCACGACACGTTCTACTGGTATGTCGAGTAAGCTAGCGAGTCTATCCGCTTGTCCATCGGATATGGCCACATCATTGATGTCATGGAGCGCCTTTATAAAACCACAATTGTCTTTAATCTTTTCGGCATTAAATTTCCAAACAAATCGATCTGTAAAGTTGCGGGGATGATCTTTGAATTTCGCGTCAACAAATCCTCCAGCAAGCACCAGACCAGCAATCTTCTTGTTAAGTTTTTCTGCAACCTTCATAGCAACGACTGTGCCAAGACTGTGCCCATACAAAATTGTACTCTCATCATATTCGGTGGCTTTCAATGCAACAGAGACCTGTTCTTCTTCTGAAGGTCTTTCAGTATTCGGAAGCTCTGGAACAATAACGGAATGTCCCCTCGACTCTAATTCTTTCTTGAGCCAAACATAAATATTATCAGAGGGTTTCCCTGTAAAGCCGTGCAATAAGACATATCTGTATTTTTTAGTTAAAGGAAAATTTATCTCCGCCCCCTCGCTCCTCCCTATCCAATTCCTCTGCGCTTCTTTGATAGATTCCGGCCAGTTGAGGAAAGGTTTCGGCCAACCGGCATTCGGATCTTTTATGCGCTCAAGCCACAATGGCAACTCCGAATTGATCATCTTTCCTGGCACGAAATCTTTTTCATCCACCCAAATAATCTCATCGTCCTTATCTTCGTCTGCGCCTATTGGTACTCTCTTGTCGCTCTTCAATTCGAAATAGACTCCGGTGGTGAAGCCGATCCGGTTGATATCTTTATGTTTGGCGTAAAAATGAACTTCTACTTGACCTCCGAGGATACGCTTGAATTCAAGATCGACATAGCCGGTCTCCTCGCGTACTTCTCTGCGCGCTGTTTCTTCCGGACTCTCACCACTCTCAATGCCGCCGATGACGACTGTATCCCAACCGTGTTTCTTATTGCGTATAATCAAATACTTCCGAGTTTTCGGATCCCAGACGACGGCGTGAGCCACATCGCGCTTCACTAACGGTTTGCCTGGACGATGCGGATTAGATTCATCCACAAGCTTTGGCATGACATAATCAGTCGCATCCAAATCCCTTAGCAACCTATCCGCATAATCCGTTATCCGAAGAACCCACTGTCGTAGAGATTTCTTCTCCACCGGCGTGCCACAACGCTCGCAACGGCCATTCTCCACGTCCTCGTTGGCGAGCACAGTCTTGTCAGTCGGACACCAATTGACCGGCTCATATGATTCATAAGCCAAACCTTTTTTGAAAAGTTGCAGGAAGATCCATTGCGTCCAGCGGTAATATTCAGGATCAGTCGTATTGACCTCGCGAGACCAGTCATAGTCGAAACCGAGTATCTCCAATTGTTCTTTGAATCTTTTTACATTCTTGGCAACAGCTATAGCCGGATTGACCTTCATCTTTATGGCGTAATTCTCCGCCGGCAAGCCGAAAGCATCGAAGCCCATCGGATGCAGAACACTATAACCTTGCATGCGCTTCATTCGAGAAATGACGTCAGTTGCTATATAGCCTTTCGGATGGCCGACGTGAAGGCCTTCACCTGAAGGATACGGAAACATGTCCAGAACATAGTATTTTTTGGCCCCTTCTCCCTGCTCCTTTCTCCCTGCTTCTTGTGTTTTATATATCTTTGAAGAAGCCCACTTCTTCTGCCACTTTGGCTCTATCTTTGCCGGGTCATATTGGACAGGCTTTTTCATAATCTAGAATGATACAACAAAATCTGTTCTTTCGCTTTCTCCATAGATTCGTACCTTGAGGACACGTAATCTTCCATAACTTCGTTGTCTGTGTAGAACAAGAAGACACCATCACATTTCTTTTTGCTCGCTAAACCCTTTTTTACAATATTATTGAGAATTGAATATGCTGTTGGCCGTGGAATTTCCAGATCATTTGCCACAAAATGAGCATTTACTCCCTTCGAGCGGAAATAGATCAATATCATAAAAACTTCATGCTCTGATTTTGAGAGGCCCAAGGTTTTTAGTGCCTCGGAGATATCTTTATCCGTGTTTTTATCCATGTTATTCTACAAAGTTATATTTTTGTTAATTTGTGGTTAGTATCAGCTTGCTTAGCCAACTTCTCACATCGCTTCTCTCCAGCAGGCATCTCCCTCCCAATGTGGGGGTGTCGAAAATTTTCCTACTTTCTATATTCTAAGCCACATTCGAATTTTTCTCGACACCCCCATCTTGAACAAGACTAGCTACCACTCCACGGCCACACAAATCGAACCATTTCTTTCTTAATTCCCAATTTTTTTCCAACAAAAAAAGGCCGCCACTTGAAGTGAACAGCCCTTAACAAACGCACTCAATCACTCAACGAAACACATACCAAACTAACGCAGAAGCAACACCAAGAGGAATACAGGCCTTAATAATCCCCTGGTGCCAAGCCGGCGGCATAACATAGAACAGAAATGCCAGAAAACACAGGAGCCCAGCAAGGCAAACAGCTGCAACTTTCAACAGAATTGCAAACATGGCAATCATAGGAATCCTTCAATATTGAACTGACAAAAAACTACTTGAACAAAACTACAAGCACGAATGGTAGGACATTTAGACCGATGTGTCAATCCACTTCTTTTTATATCCTAAACTCTATAACATCCCCATCTTTTACAATGTATTCCTTGCCTTCAGTGCGAACATGACCTTTCTCACGAGCTGCTGCGTATGAACCATCAGCAAGCAATTTATCCCACTCTATGACTTCAGCGCGGATAAACTTATCCTTGAAGTCTCCGTGAATAGCCGTGCCAGCCAATGGTGCTGTCCAACCTTTCTTTATAGTCCAAGCGCGAGTTTCGTCTTCACCGGTTGTGAAATAGGTTATTAGGTCGAGCAATTCATAACCTTTTTTGATCAGATCATTTATTCCATCATCTTTTGCGCCTAGACCTTCACGCATCTCCAATTTCTCTGCATCATTCATATCTTTGAGATCTTGCTCAATACCTGCATCTACTATAACCCATTTGGCATTATTGTCATTAAAAAATTTCAGCAAGGCTTGAAACCGCGCGTCAGAGGCGCCGCTCGCATCTTTCAATTCATCCAAATTTTTGCCGCCACTCTTTTTATTCAAAACATACATAAAAGGTTTCGACGTGAGTAGATGTAGTTGTTTCAAAAAAGGTTCCTCGAATTCATTGGCAACAACAGTTGAAGCCAATTTGCCTGCCTCAAGTGCCACCTTTAGCTTCTCAACCAGACCTTGTTCTATGATAGCCTCCTTCTTCCCTGCTTTTACATCTCTATGGAGGTTCGCCAATCTTTTCGTCACAGTGTCCATGTCAGCCAATATCAACTCGAGATTGATGACTTCAATATCTTTGAGCGGATTGATCTTGCCATCGACATGAATGATATTGTCGTCCTCGAATATGCGCACCACTTCGGCTATGGCATCAGTCTCGCGGATATTTGTCAGGAATTGATTGCCCAGACCTTCTCCAGCTGAAGCACCCTTGACCAAACCAGCAATGTCAGTGAATTCAACTGCAGCTGGAACTGTTTTAGCCGATTTTGAGAAAGTTGAAAGCTTGCCTAGCCTCTCGTCAGGCACTGCCACGACGCCGACTGACGGATCGATAGTAGCAAAAGGATAATTGGCCACGAGCACACTCTTTCTGGTGAGTGCGTTGAATAACGTCGATTTTCCGACGTTTGGTAAACCAACTATGCCGATGGAGAGGGACATGATGGCGAGTGTAGCACGAGCGCCCAAATCACTCCACCTCCCTCACACCTCTAGAATATTTCTTCAGCGGTAACTTACTCCAATTCTCCATGATAGAAGTAACGAATTTCCACGATGCCATTATTTCATCAGTCGAGGCGAAAAGAGTTTGATCACCGAGGAATACATCGTGAATGAGTCTTTCGTAATCATCCGGAATATCAGAAAAAGACGGTGTCTCGGCGTATTTGAAGCGCAGGGTCTTTGATTCGGTTGCGGATGAATATCCAGGCGTCTTTACGAAGAAACGAATCTTTATGCCTTCATCGGGCTGTATGCGGAAAGTCAGAATATTCTGCGTCTCCGGATCATTTTTGCCATTCTTGAAATAGACTTTGATCTCTGTTCGAGCTTCCGCCAAAGCTTTTCCTGATTCTAGATAAAATGGCACACCTTTCCATCTGGTCGAATTTATAAAAGCTTGTATGCGGAAATATGTCTCGGTCACGGAATCGGTGGCCACACCCGGTTCCGTTCTGTAACCGTCGTATTGGCCACGCACCACTTGATCCGTGATCGTTTTATGGCTCAAAGGTTTGAGTCTCGAGAGAATTCTTGCGCGGCCCTTGCGCACGTCAACCGGAGAGAATGAAGCCGGTGCTTCCATGGCAACCAGTGCCAGCATGGCCAATATGTGATTTTGGCCGACATCTTTCAGGGCTCCGACTTTGTCATAAAATTCACCGCGGCCTTCCATGGCAACTTTCTCGAAAAGGCGGATGTGGATCTTGTCTATATATTGTCTGCGCCAAAGAGGTTCGAATATGGCATTGGCGAATCGGAAAATGAGAATATTCTGAAGCGATTCTTTTGCAAGATAATGGTCGATGCGGAATATCTGCTCTTCCTTGAATAGTTTTCCCAAAAGTTTATCCAGTGAACGTGCCGTCTTTATATCATTGCCAAAAGGTTTCTCTATGAGAACGCGCGTCCAGCCCGTGCCATCATCACACGGAATGTTCAATTCGGAGCCCGCCAGATTGGTCAGTATGCCGTGATAGAGAATCGGAGGAACGGACAAATGGAAAAGTTTGTTCGAGCATTGACCCCAACGGTTATCGATGGTTTTAACGGAAGTGGCTAAACGTGCGTACATCTTTATATCGTCGAACATACCCTGCTCATAAGTTATATGATCGAGGAAATGTTTTACGTCTTCCTCCTTGAAGTCTCCTTGTTTTATATTCATGCCTCCACGCAGGAATTCCCTGAATTCTTCGCGAGAAAATGAGCGCCGAGTTATGCCTATGATGGCAAAACGATTCGGTAAAAGTTTCTTTGAGTATAGGCTCAAAAGCGCCGGCAAAAGTTTTCGCGCGGCGAGGTCCCCGGTTATACCGAAAATGACGAATATCGTAGGTTGCATAGGAACTATTATAGCTTAGAAACCTTCTCCCCACTCTACCCATTTCGGGAATATCGTGCCGGCAATAAAGACGCACGGAAGAATAATGACCGCGGAGACCGCCCAGAGAGTTACACTGATAGCTTTGATGATGGCAGACATAAGATGAGAGAAAAAAGTCTAACGTATCTGGATAAGCTTGGCAAGGGGGAGTCGTGATATAATAATCCCGCATGATTAATATCCTGCTACTCATACACAATATCGGCTTCGGCGTATCTGCCCTAGTCGGCATCGGTTTATTTTTCTTCCTCTTCCTTAACGGCAAACGCTCCACTACTAGCATAACTCTCGGTCTAACGTTCTTAGCCGCCAGTATCTTCATAATTTCTCACGTAATCGGAGTAAATGTGAGCGACCCCATTCTCTCTAGAGACATATTGATGTTCAATCTGTCTTTATTCTTCATAGGCATGTTCAATGTGCACTCGGTGTTAGCTTTTCTGGGAAAAGCCAAAGCTCGATGGTACATATTGGCTATCATATATATATCCGGCCTTTTCATGTTCTTCTGGCTAGCATTTCATCCGGATCTTTTCCTTCTTCCATCAGTGCCAAAAATGTATTTCCCTAATTATTACAATCCAGGAGTCTTGAACTGGACTAGGCTGGCTTTCATGTATGGTATTTGTATAACCTATATGTTGGTAGAGCTCTTCATCGCCTATCGACAGCAGAAAGAAGACCCGAACAAGAGAAAGCAAATTAAATTTTTCATTATCTCCCTTATTGGCGGATACGGTATAGGCTCTATACCGAATTTCCTAGTCTACAATATTCCTGTTGATCCTTTATGGGGTACTGTATTTCTCACTTTCGGTGGAATCCCCATAATCTATTCCAGCTTGAAATACGAATTCATAAATATCAGGATTATTGCCAAACAAGCTTTCATATATGGAATCGGCGTCGGTTGCGTAGGAGGCCTCATAATGTTGTTCGATTATTCCAACAGTCTAGTCAGGGACAATTATCCGGATTTTCCTTTTTGGATAATTCCCCTCATCTCTGCCATCATGGTTATATTTATCGCTGGCCTAGTCTGGCGCAGACTGCGAGAGAATGATCTGCTCAAATATGAATTCATCACCACAGTCACACACAAATTCAGGACTCCCCTTACACATATCAAATGGGCTTCGGAGAATCTGTCCAAAAGCGCCAATCTCTCAGGCGATGACGCTGCCCAGATCGGTTATATAGAGAGCGCCGGCGACAAACTGGTAGAGCTGACAGGACTCCTGATGAATGTCTCCGGGACAGAAGATAGCGGCTATCAATATCATATGAGCCGTGGAGATCTGACGGCTCTGGTTGAGGAAGTCGCTACCGCCGTCCAAGAACAATCGGCTATAAAGAAAATAACAGTGATGCGAGACACACACCTTGGGGCTTATGCCATGTTCGATGAATCGCGCATGCATTTCATAGTACAGACTTTCATAGAGAATGCCGTGCACTATACACCTGAAGGCGGCACCATACTGGTCTCCGTCCACAGGATTGGCAAGAAGATACTTTTCTCCGTCAAAGACAGCGGCATAGGCATAGCCAAGGATGAGCTTCCACGCCTTTTCACAAAGTTCTACCGTGGCCACCAAGCTAGGCTTGCTGATACAGAAGGT
The DNA here is from genome assembly GCA_963851055.1 of uncultured bacterium. Lineage (GTDB taxonomy): Bacteria > Patescibacteriota > Minisyncoccia > Phycocordibacterales > PALSA-1337 > C7867-002. The sequence goes on from CAWKMY010000003.1 coordinate 11,821, forward strand.
ATGGGCATAGGCTTATACATGTCTAAAGAGATTATCTTGAAGCATGGAGGAAAGATATGGGCTGAATCAGAAGGCGCAGGCAAAGGTTCCACTTTCAACTTCTCTCTAAAGCGGTGGATTGATGAATCTATCGTGTGCTGTTTTTTGGTTAAAGTTCGAACTTTTTTCTCCGAAAATCCAGTATCATAATTTCTTTTTGATTGCGTCTCGCTCTGCTCGACGCTAGGAGAGGGCGGACGGAAGCCTGGGGGTTTGGGGGAAAGGATTCCATCCGCCCTCACTATTTGTTTTTGGCCGCCGCCGCGCCATTTTTTCGCGCGGGTATTGAGAGGAAGAAATAAATTCAAGAAGCCTTGCGGCTCAAATCCACCATTTGATCCGCAAGCGACTTTGCCATCTGAGCCGCAAGATTATTCTAGCATGAAAGTCCGGTGACTCGAAGCGGCCCACTTCCGCTTTAACTGAAGTCATTACGCGGATGTCCGAACGGCTCCGCACGGGAACCCACACAGTCGCTTGAGGCGACCGTGCGGTGCTCCGCCGCACCGACATCCGCTCGGCGACTTTTGGCGAGAAGCGGAAGTCGACCGCTTCTCGGTTAAAGTGAGTGAACTACGGTCGCCTTTATTATAAGAACTGATATTTTGCGTCACGAAGCCCAAAGTTTTTTTCTCTTTGCAAAAAGGACGATCGGAGTGGTTGAGTCCTAGTAAAAATTTATTTTTAGTCTATTATTCAAGATACAATGGGTGAAGCCAACATAACAAAAGATCAACATTTTGTACCTCAATTTTACTTGAAGCGTTTTCTTGTTAATGCTGAAGATAAACTTGAGATTCTTGATTGTGAACGACGTAAGATTATACATAGAGCCGGACACCCAAGCATGTATGCAATGAGGAGTGGTTTTATAGTCTTCGTGGCAAAGCTGACGATATAAGTCAGATTATAGAGAAATCATTCCAAAAAATAGAAGACTACATAGCCAAATCTTACGATGGAATTATTCAAAAAATTATCGAGTGTGAAGAAATAACACAGGAAGACAAAATGATTATCTCAGCCTTTTATGCCTATGCACGTACCTTCGTGGACCATATATGAGAAAGCAACTTAAACGACTGGACGAACAACTTGTAAAACAGACTACTAAATGGCGATTCGGACATGCTGATGCAGAAAATCACAACTTCTTTGAAGAATATGAAAAAGAGACCGGTAAACAAGTAACCCTTGAACAGAAAAAAGAATTCATAAAATTAGCGCGTAGTGGAGATTATGATATTGAGACGAATAATCGCGCACATCTGTCGCTACTTGATAAGATGGCTGGATTTAGAAATTTTATATTCGGTAAGGAATGGATTATTTATATATCTCAAATCAGGTAAAAAATTTATGACATCCGATAACCCGGTTAAGTTTTTAGATTTTTCCGGAATGGACTGGTAAAATATTTTATGGTCCGGATTTTATGCAGAGAACTCATCAACTCGCCCTTACACCGGATGTGCTTATTGTGGCTAATGAACCAAAAAATTTACCGAAAGAATTTATTATGGGTAAAATTAAAAGGAAGACACTTTTTGATAATTTTAAAGATAACCAAAAAATTCTCGCTCTCAATTTTGAGTCACCTAAACACGCTATTGAATATGCGTACGCCAATAACAAGGCAACTCTTCAAGAAATTATAGATGATGCCAATCTTCACTTTGAGCAACAGCGCAACAGACTAAGAAATCTAATTTCTACACAAATATAGAGCCACATAAAAACATATTCAATAGTATGTCAAATATCTATTGACATAATATATATAGTATGCTAGGATACGCACAGATTGAAAACATCGAAATATAAGGCTTTAGACAGGTGCGCCACTGAGCACCAGATTAAGGAGGAAAATATGATAATTTTGAGAATCATTACCGGTTATGAGCAGGCCGAGGGCTGTGAACCAGAAATCTACCAATGGGTTGCCATTGACGGCGACCGGTGTGTAGTGATGCGCCGCGTTAAACACAACGCCCCATGCTTTGAACGTGACAGCAAAGGAGTTGTGTGTGAGGACCAATATAGACTTAGCGTCCAGGAAAATGCTCACAAACTTTCGCTTCCGCGACATGCGATCGAAGCATTTACTCAAGCATTGCAAGGGACGTATGATACTTCCATTTGATTGTGCGTCAAAACTAGAGAAAACTAGTCGAATAAAAATCAGGAGTATGTTGTCATACTCCTTCCGATCCGAGAATGTTATTCTCGCTGATGAGTTCCCAACGCTTGTGTGTTGGAACAAGAACGAAATCGGACACAGGCACCTTGAAAGTTTCAAGGAAAAGCTGAACATGTAGTGCATGCCACAATAAGAGAAAGGTTAGTTATGTATGCGATAATGAAAATCGTTGGCGTTTCTCCGGAAGCGCTTGGTAAGTTGCACGACACACTGAAAAGCGAGGAATTAAAAACCTCGTTGTGATGAGTGCCAGCCGGTATACAATCACGGCGCCTCTCGCCAGAAGTATCCGTATGCGATGATTGAGGACTCGAAAAACTCAGCACCGAGCACGGCACTTACACAGTGACCATCAAATTCACCTTTCAATTCAATGAAAGGGATGGCCATGATTATAGTTACTATGATCATGCTGGTGGTATTCTCCCCTGAATACTGGCTGTATCCGCCAATTGAGGCGCTTCAGAGAATTCTACAGTCGGTTAATTCTGACTTTGTCCCATCGGGTGGCGAGAAACGTATTCCTACGACGGAAACGGCGGCTCGTATGAAGGACAAGCAGTTCGTTCGGCGATATGAAAAACTGATGCCGGATCTCACGTCCTCTTGAAGGGTACACACTCGCTCGGATGTTGTGAATAGACACACAAAGGAGATTATTCTGCCTGCGGGTCGCAAGATAACTCGGGCTATTCTTGTTCGTTTGTGCGATGACATTCGCAATCTCGAGCTTCTGGACGAGAACGATAACCCGGTAATTCCGGCTTTGAAGCTGGCTCAGGTAAAAGCCGAGAACTTGGGGAAGGAGAAACGATAATATGAATACTCCTACTCTGATTGCCTTGTTAGTTTACCTGGTGGGAATACCGTTAATCGGTCTTCACATGTCCACATTATCCCTAGGGTTTACACCATGGGGAAAAATTGGATTACAGACCGCGTGCGAAGCGGTTGAAACTGATCCGCGACTTCCTCTACCCGGTTTATTTGGTTGGTTCAAAGGTGAAGAAACCGGTCTAATGAATTATCAATCAAACTACGAGGGTCCCATCGGTGATATGGTGGACTATTATAGTTTGAATGATCGAGCTGACAGATTAACTTATCTGATCGTCGCCTCCTGTGTGGCCAGCGAAGCTGTATATCAGTCTGTTCTTCCTCGCATTGCTCATTGTTCTTTTGATTACTGCACTGCCATTGATTTTGTGCCGAAAAGGCATCGAACTAGTAGTGAAGAAATAGTGGTATCCCCACTGAGAGCACGAAGGCGCTCGCAACAAAGACTTTCAACCCCGCCAGGCTTTTGCCAGACGGGGTTTTTAACTTGTAATTTTTATTGGTAATATACGCTCACTCGTTTTCATCCACCCCCGCGCGAAAAATGGCGCGGCGGCGGCCAAAAACAAATAGTGAGGGCGGATGGAATCCTTTCCCCCAAACCCCCAGGCTTCCGTCCGCCCTCTCCTAGCGTCGAGCAGACCGAGACGCAATCAAAAAAGAAATTATGATACTGGATTTTCGGCATAAAAAAGTTCGAACTTTAACCAAAAAACAGCACAAATTCGCAGAAAATCACAGAATCGAAGGAAAAAACGGAGAAGGAAATGCAGAAAGTGGAGGGCGGGGCGGACTTCCCCCCAAAAACCCCCCTCCGCCCCGCCCGCATTTTTCTTGGCCGTTTTGGGAATTTCGGGGATAAATGCAAAAGGAGCGCAGGGCGAAAAAACGAGGGCGCGGTCGCATGGAGAAGAAAGAAAAAGAAATATAATTTTTTGTAAAAATTAAATTGCATGAAGTGACTCGAAGCGGCCCACTTCCGCTTTTGTTTGAGTCAGTACGCGGATGTCCAAACGGCTCCGCACGGGAACCCACACCGTCGCCGAAGGCGACCGTGTGGTGCTCCGCCATACAGACATCCGCTCAGAGACACTTATGAGAAGCGGAAGTCAACCGCTTCTCGATGAAAGAGAAATGAAAAAAAGTTATGCACATCTATTTGACTTTATAAAAATTTGATAAAATATATTCATGAGTGATAAAAAATATTTTATTTACACAAGAAAGTCTACAGACACTGAAGACAAACAGGTGAGATCCTTGCTGACCAGCTTGCAGAACTACGCGAGCTCGCCAGAAAAGAACAACTGGAGGTTGTTGATGTCTTTATCGAAAAGCAAACTGCCAAAATTCCTGGTAGGCCTATTTTCGCGGAGATGTTATCCCGTATTGAGGCTGGAGAGGCTTCGGGAATACTCGCATGGCATCCGGATCGTTTGGCTCGCAATTCTGTTGATGGTGGTAAGGTCATATATCTGGTTGATACCGGCAAAATTACTGATTTGAAATTCCCGACATTCTGGTTTGATGCAACACCGCAGAGTAATTTTATGCTTTCGATTTCCTTCGGCCAGAGTAAATATTATGTAGACAATTTGTCGGAGAATATAAAACGCAGTTATCGTCAGAAATTAAAAAATGGACTATGGCCTCAGAGAGCTCCTGTAGGATATCTCAATGATAAAAAGACAAAATCTATCGTCATTGATCCTGAAAAAGCTCCGTTGATAAAGAAAGCGTTTGAAGCATACGCTACAGGTAATTACACCATCTCCAGTCTTCGTAAAACCATAGGTGATCTAGGCTTGAAGGGAAACAAGGGCAAGGAACTTGCTATGTCAAATTATGAACACATTTTGAAAAATAACATCTATCACGGACTTCTGTATTTCGGTGGCGAATTTTACGATGGAAAGCACGAACCGATCGTCACAAGAAAACTTTTCGATACATGCCAAGAAGTCATGAAAAGAAAAAGCAAACCACAACACGAGGGCAGATTGAAACCTTATGTTTATCGTGGACTTTTTCAAATGCGCTGAATGCGGCTGTTGTCTTACAATAGAAACGCAAAAAGGCCACAACTATTTGCGATGCACAAAGAGGAGAGGACCATGCGAATCAAAAGTATGTTCGCGAGGAGGCAATGACTGAAATGATCAAAGAGGAAATCAAAAAAGTTTCTTTGCCCGATGAAGTCGCTGATTGGTTCATTGCCAAAATTGAGAAAGAAAAAACTGAAGATGTTGATTCTTCAAAAAATCAGATCGATAAAGTGAAAATCGAAGCACTTGCTATTGACACCAAACTCGAAAAACTGATGACAGCATATCTTGAAAACGCTTTGACACTGGAAGAATACCAAATCGCCAAAAACAAACTCATCACAGAAAAACAGGTTTTGAAAGACAAACTATGAAGCTTTTGGACGAAACTCGACCAATCGGTTCGAACCGGTCATAAACTTCCTAAATGACTGTAAACAAGCCAGTATTTTGGCAAACAGCACTGACACAACCAAGATCCGATCTTTTTTCCAAAAAGTCGGTTCGAACCCGCTCGTCCGCGACCGCGCCCTCGTTTTTTCGCCCCGGCACCCTTTGCATTTGTCCCCGAAATTCCCAAAACGGCCAAGAAAAATGCGGGCGGGGCGGAAGGGGGGTTTCAGGGGGGAATTCCGCCCCGCCCTCCACTTTCTGCATTTCCTTCTCCGTTTTTTCCTGATTCTGCGCTATGCTCGTGTGCACCCTGCAGGGCTCGAACCTGCGACCTCACCCGTGTGAAGGGTGCGCTCTAGCCAACTGAGCTAAGGGTGCGTGCTAACAATTTACTTTATTTTGGCGATTTACTCAATCTATGTTAGAGTTCTTTTTGTTCTGGGCCTGTAGCTCATCTGGTAGAGCGCCTCATTTGCAATGAGGAGGCAAGCGGTTCGAGTCCGCTCAGGTCCACAAAATCAAGGAGCGTAGCGACTATGATTTTGTAGCCCTCACAGAGGATCTTCGAGATGTCGCCGAAGCTGTGCGTAGGCGATTCAGCAGAATCGTCCTGGGGGCGACGCCACAGAAAATGTTATACTTAAGCCCTGGTCGGTGCTTTATCAGCATTAATTTCTATAACGACCATGGCAACATGCCCAGCTTGTAATCACGAGCACAAGAAGCCGGATGGCACTTGTGATTGCGGATGTACGACGAAATAGTTTCGTTTGCTCCGCTCACGTAAATACAAAATCGCCCCACAGTTAAGTGAGGCGATTTTGCGTTCTGTTAAGAACTTAGAGACTATGCGCGCTGTACGTTGACAGCGTTTGGTCCCTTTGGGGACTGCTCGGTCTCGAAAGATACGGCATCGCCTTCGTGGAGTTCAGCGAACTGAACGCCTACGAGTGAGTTGCTGTGGAAGAAAAGATCCTTGCCTCCAGCCTCTGTAGCGATGAAACCGAAACCTTTGTCGGTGAGCTTCTTGATTGTGCCCTTATTCATGTGAGAATTGGGTTAATTGCTAAAATACAAATATAATTAAATTTAAGAAATTCGACTTTTTCGCAACTTAACTCTTTGTACTATAAGGCTAGCATACCTGTATAGGGCTTGTCAAGGGGTAGAATTTGTGGCGTTTTTTAACTCAATATTACCTTAAAAGTCGACTATAGCATTTCTTCACTTGTGGGTATTTTTCTGATTTTAGTTCAATATCACGAATTAGAATTATCAATCCATTGATATCTTCAATTCTCTGTTCTTTGTTCACCGTCGAAATCTTAAACCAACCAAAATAGGTCGAATCTATTACTCAATTTTCTCGATAAGTAACTAAAAATTTCCTTCAACAAATCAACCCATCTCTTTCTATTTAATGGCTAATACAGTAATTGTTTCGCGGTGGATCAGTATTAGATAAGCTGCCTGATATTTTTTCGACGATCGTTTTTTAAAAGTAATTCGCCCAATAGAATTAAAAAGATAATTGAAAATGCTCGATGAAGAGCACCATTTGGTGAGCTTTTAACTTCAATTCGGTTCCAATTTTTATCTTATCTGTCAACAAGAATGACTTTATTTTCCATGATTATAAATATCTAGGTATTTTGGATTACTTAGTCGCGGAGTTAATGGATATGAGATAAGCTGAATAGAATAATCGGCAAAATCAAGTTTTTATCAAGAAAAGAAAAATGAAACCAAACCAATGTCGTCATAATTACAAAAAGTATATGAGTGTAAAAAGACTAAATTTGCTTGTTTTTGTTTACCTCCAAGAATAACGGGAATTGTTTATATTCCCCTCTCTTTATATCATGAGGCATCTAGAAAATCGCCAATTAAATTCCGAATGAATGTCAACGCGAACGCCAAAATCGCTAATTGAAAATTAAAAACAATGGCAATTATTCCATTTTGAAGTCCGCGCCATAAAGGGGCTGATACTCCAAAAAATCCATTCTGTTTTTTCTTGGTGTAACAATAAGAGACGAGAGCAAATCCGAGACAGACATATATAGGCACAAGAAAGAATTGATGCAAAAAATGGCACAAGCCAAAGAAATTTATTTTCCTACCTGTTTAAGTAAAAAACTCAACCATAATAAACCAATCCCAAAAATTGTATACGAATCTCGCGTCAGAGCTGTTGCAAAAACTAGAATATCCAAAAATGAATACAATCTTAAATACCAAAATATTTAATATTGCATTCAAACATATCAATAACATTATAAACCTTGTTACATCATTTCCCAAAACGGTAAAAGTCGCATATTTAACGGTGGACCTGGGGGGAATCGGACCCCCGCCTCGGCAATGCGAATGCCGCGTAATACCACTTTACTACAGGCCCTTATGAGAAATCAGTAACCGGTAAACCGTAAACAGAGGACTGATTCTGATTACCATTTACTGATTACTGATCTCTCGTCTGTCGGGGTGCCGGGAATCGAACCCGGACCTCACACTCCCGAAGCGTGTATACTACCACTATACTACACCCCGTGTGGACCGTACCGGACTTGAACCGGTGACCTCTGCTATGCCATAGCAGCGCTCTACCAGCTGAGCTAACGGCCCTTGATGTTCTCACTAAACTGGTGATAGCTAGGATACACGATTGAAGCTATTTCTTCAATGCCAATACGATCAGATGGTCGACTAGCTCGTGTGTATCACTTCCCACCGCGCGCAATGATTTTGGTACCAATGATTCTTGTGTCAGTCCCGGCAATGTATTCGTCTCCAATATGTAAATACCTCGCCTCAGATTGATGATAAAATCCGAACGTGAATAATGTCGTAGGCCGAGTGCATTATGAGCCTTTTGTGCTAGCGATGACAATTGATCTTTTATCTTTGGAGAAAATGTTGCTGGAACTATTTCCTCTGACTTCCCTTCATACTTGGCCTGATAATCGAAAAACGAAGTCTTGGGTCTGATTTCAATCACAGGCAAAACATACAGCTCCTGCCCACGGAATCCTTCTATGACGCCGACGGTGGCTTCAACTCCCGAAATATATTCTTCAACAAGCACGGAATCGCTATGGCTGGCAGCCAGAGAAAGCGCGGGAATAAGATCTTTCATAGTTCTCACGATCGAAATACCGACCGATGAACCTGCCGACACCGGCTTTACCACCGCCGGCATTGAGAATGTGGTGAAGATCTCGCGCGCAACGGATTCGACATCGGCACTTATCGCTGATGAAGGTATCTCCCTGCTATACGGCGTTTTCAATCCATAGCTTCTGAAAGCATTCTTGGAAAGATTCTTATTCATGCCAACCGCCGAAGCCAAAGATCCCGAACCTGTGAACGGAATGCCGTGAGCTTCGAGAATGGCCTGGACTTTGCCGTCTTCTCCGTATGAGCCATGCAATGCATTGAAAATGACGTCGAACCGGTGAGCTATATCATGGGGATCGGCCGGCATGCCGTCTATGTTCCAATTGCCCTGACGATCAATGAAAATGTCGTAGGCCTTGAATTTTTCAGCCAAAGGTCCGCGCAAAGCGGTCAATACATTACCGCCAGTTTGGAGCGATACCTCATATTCGGCACTTGGCCCGCCGCGCATGACACCGACTCGGATAGGATGTGACATGTATCAATTATAGCAGATAAAAAATGAGGAAATAATACCCAAAATTGAAACGGCCGGATGAAGATTGTCCGACCGTGGGTATAAGTGATCTATTTGAACGGAGAATTTTTCTTCGGCAAATCGAAAACCCGATACTAGAGAAATATCCGTTATGCCGACAATATCCTGGGGAAAACTATGGATACTGGCAATGAGACTTTAGATTTCACTCTTTTAACCCACCAACTATACTACCACGTCTCCTTTTTCTATGAAAGGCTATAGCGAAACGATGTGCTTCGGCATTGACGGCAATGATCTCCTTTATACGCTTTGAAATTAATTCGTCAGTGGCAAAACCGCCATTACTGATTAGATTGGCCGCTTTATGTCGAGAGTCTTTCGTCACTGCTACAACCGGAATAGAAATACGCCTAGCTTTCAAAACAGCTTCGGCCGCATTCATCTGAATCTCATTTCCATCGACGACTATGAGATCCGGATACGGCCATTCGCTGTGATTCAATCGGCGTGAAAGTATCTCGACTAGTCCGGCCGCGTCATTATTTGCTTGTTTGGAAATCTTGAACTTTCTATATTCAGTAGGCGCGGCTTCCCCGTTCACATTTACAGTCATTGCTCCAACCACATTCGTACCCGACAAATGGGCTATGTCATATGCTTCTATGCGGAAATTTCTTTGCAGAGAATCGTCACTCTCTCTATTCTGCCCGCTTCCTTCTCCCTGCTTCTTTCTCCCTGCTTCCTGCTCCTTGATCAAAGCGATGTCATTTATATGATCAAGTCCGTAAAGAAGCCTCTTCAATCGTCCCGCTTCCTCAAATTCCAATTTTTTTATTGCCACTTTCATGTCTTTTTCAACTTTGGCGCGCAATGCGCCTTTCTTTCCTTCAAAGAAAAGAATTAAATTGGCAATAGTACGCTGATAACGGCGACGAGCATTGGACTCCTCGCGACCTCTAGCACCAGCTTGTGGAGACCAGCCCAGTGAACGATAGAAGGATTCGTGTCGTGGGTCATAAGCTTTCTTGTCCTTGAATGGAAAAAGTTTTCGCAGGATTTTCAGCGCTTCTTTGATAAGGCCGCTGTGAATATATGGCCCAAAAAGTTTTTTGACTTTGTACGGCAATTCACCTGCTTTGACCATTGCGTCATAGTCGCGGGCGCGCGCCAAGAATACTCTAGGCCAAGGTTCGTCCGTGATCACTACGTATTGGTCACTCTTATCATCTCTATCATCAACATTGTAATGCGGCTGATATCTCTTTATGAGCTGGCTTTCCAATATAACCGCCTCAAGAACCGAATCGGTTTTTTGCCATGAAAGCGATTTTGATCTGGTCACCATGTCTACGATACGCGGCCCGCGAGTCTCAATAAGATCATTTGAGAAATAGCTTTTGACACGATCTTTGAGCGAAGTGGCGCGGCCAATGTAAAGCGGCCTTTTACGCAAGTCTTTGAATATATAGACGCCGGGTGTATCCGGCAAAGCGGCTTTTTTGACATATTGACTATTCATGAAAGTAAGAGTATGGTAATTCCGAACGGAACGCAAGTTTTAAGAAGGTTCCGCTCATTGAAAACTTAAACCCTCGACTAAAATAAGTTATGAGCAATTCTGCTTCCGACGATTCCGCCGGTGACCATGACCGGATGATGATGCTGATAATGGCCGTCATACTTTTCCTCTTCATGCTTGGAGTGACGGCTTGTGTAATAACATGTATGATCAAGTTCCACGTTGCTCGAGTTATGCTCGGGGTGTTCGTGGTGGTGGTGGTGGTCGTGGTCGCGATGGAAAGAATTGTGATCCATGCGAGGCAACGCAAATTACAATGATTTGATCACACTCTCACCCCCCCGGAACGCCCTGCGCGCTCCGGTTTTTTATTCTGTTTACTCCACCAGTTGGCGGATTACCGTTTTCTGTTTACTAATTACTACCTCTTCAGAACCCTCTTCAGATATTTTCCAGTGTAGGATTTCTCGCTCTTGGCTATATCTTCCGGCGTGCCGCGAGCGACAATCTTGCCGCCACGTTCTCCGCCTTCTGGGCCGATGTCTATGACATAGTCGGCATTCTTAACCAGATCTAGGTTGTGTTCAATGACAACGACGGTATTTCCTTTCTCGACGAGCTTTTGCAAAATGTCGATCAATTTCTTCACGTCTTCATAGTGTAAGCCGACAGTAGGTTCGTCTAGGAGGTAGATAGTCTTTTGCAGATGCGCACGATAGAGTTCTGACGATATCTTTACGCGCTGAGCTTCACCGCCAGAAAGAGTGGTAGCAGACTGACCGAGCTTCACATAGCCAAGACCCACACTCATCAGAGTTTCCAAACGATCTTCGACAGCAGGAATGTCTTTGAAGAAGTCCAATGCCTCCTCAATAGTCAGATCCAAAACCTCATGTACATTCTTCTTGCGGAATTTTATTTCAAGCGTCTCTTTGGTGAAGCGAGTACCATTACAAATATCGCAGGTCACATAGACAGTCGGCAAGAAATGCATCTCGACTGCGATCTCACCATTTCCTTCACAGGCCTCGCATCGTCCGCCAGGCCTATTGAATGAGAACCTACCAGCACCCCAACCTCGAGCGCGAGCTTCCGGTTCAGAAGCAAATAAATCGCGTATGTGCGTCCACGCACCTGTATAAGTCACAGGATTCGACCTAGGTGTACGACCTATAGGAGACTGATCAATGAGAATGACACGGCCAACGTATTCTGTACCTTTGAATTCAGAACAATTATAGGTCTCGGCACTGCGACTCTTCATCTCGAAACGCGCCGCCAGATTTTTGTGCAGGATCTCATACATGAATGAAGATTTTCCAGAGCCGGATACGCCGGTGATGACATTGAGGACGCCGAGCGGCACATCCACATTCATATCTTTTATATTAAAGATATTTCCATTGCGCACCATTATCTTGCCCTTTGGCTCGCGGCGCTTTGCTGGCATTTCTATTTTCGATTCACCGCGCAGGTATGAAAGAGTCAATGATTCTTTGCCGCCGCCCTTGGGAAGAGTCTTTGCTGACAGCAGGTCTTCCAAATAACCAGAAACCACGACCTTGCCTCCATGAACTCCTGCGCCCGGGCCTATGTCCACGATGTAATCAGATGCGAACATCGTATCTTCATCATGCTCGACCACGATGATGGTATTGCCGATATCGCGCAAATGAATGAGCGTTTTTATGAGCTTATCATTATCTTTTTGATGCAAACCGATAGTTGGTTCATCTAGAACATAGAGTGCGCCGACTAGACCGGATCCGAGTTGCGAAGCTAGACGTATGCGTTGGGCCTCGCCACCAGATAGAGTATGAGCACGACGATCGAGCGTCAAATATTCTATGCCAACATTGACCATGAACGAAAGTCTCGCCTCAATTTCCTTGAGCACGATCTTGGCTATCTCTTTTTCTGTTTCAGTCAGCTTGATCTCGTCAAAATGTTTTACGGCTTTTTCTATGGAAAGATTGACTACGTCTACTATATTCATATCACCTATCTTCACATGAAGAGCTTCTGGCCGTAGACGTTTGCCTTCGCAGACTTTACATGGATCGTCGCTAAAAATAGTTTCTGTACCGAGTCCATTACAAGCCGGACATGCTCCGTATGGAGAGTTGAATGAGAAAAGACGCGGCTCGACTTCTGGATATGAGAAACCATCATATGGGCACATGAATTTTACCGACATAAGTTTTTCTTCTCCGGGGTACGAAATCCTGATTAGCCCACCAGCCTCGACGATCGCACGTTCAAGAGCCTCAGATAATCGTTCCTTTGCATTATCAGTTTGTTTTTTATCCTTGAACTCGCTGACAAATATCTCATCAACGAGAACATCTATGTCATGTTTCTTATTCTTCTCTATGATGATCTGGTCGCGCAACTTGTGCATCTTTCCATCTATGCGCACTCGATCAAAACCTTTGCCTAGAAGGTCATATAGCAATTGATAGTATTCGCCTTTCCTGCCGACGACGACCGGAGCGAAGACTGTTATCTTTGCCTTATCTACGTCAACGCCGAAAACTTTCTTCGCGTGAGCGGACTTCTCTGTGACCGTCTTTATGACAGTCTGTAATATCTCATCTTTGGAAATACGATGGATGAGACGGTTGCAGACGAGACAATGCGGCTTACCAACACGAGCATAGAGAATGCGCAGATAATCGTAAATCTCCGTTATGGTCGCCACAGTCGAACGAGGGTTATTGGAGCGAGACTTTTGGTCTATTGAAATAGCCGGTGACAATCCAATAATCTCGTCCACGTCCGGCTTTTGCATCTTGTGAAGAAATTGCCTAGCGTAGGCCGAAAGCGACTCGACATATCTGCGCTGGCCTTCGGCGAAGATCGTATCGAATGCGAGCGAGGATTTTCCGGAGCCAGAAAGTCCGGTGATGGCTATCATTTTATTGCGCGGCATCTCAACTGTGATGTTTTTCAAGTTATGAGTACGCGCGCCTTTGACGATGATCTTCCCTGCCTCGCCGGCAGGCAGGTCTTCGCCACGAATAGGTTCGTGCTTCGATGCGTACTTGTGAGATTCGTGCATAGTGCGGCGGATAGTAGCACTTTTTTGAGCGAAAAGCAATCGGGCTAAGGGGTTCCAATCGCTGGTCAAATAGCCTTATTTTGCGGCTTTCGTTATCAGTGTTATCGGCATTATAGGCTTTATAGGCCTTTTTTGAGTGGGGAGAGGCATGTTCCAAAAGGTCGTGTACAGTTGTTGCAAAAGAGTTGCAATTAGGTGTCGTAGCGTGGCTAACTTTCGTAAGTAATTGCAAAAGATTCTCAACTACTGTAACAGGTGCTTTTCGAGACCCGCCAAGGAGGGCGTTATGTTCTATAGATTTTGCTTGACTTACTGCTTCAAATGTGCTACCATTGCAATCGAACATGATTAGTCACACCTTAGTCGCCTTCTCCGCGCACTATGGGATGCAAAATAACAAACAAATAGAGAAAAGCGGAGAGATACAAAAGAAAGAGAAACGGAATGAAAAAAATAATGATCGTCGATGATGAAGCAATGATTGCTGGACTGCTCACAAGCTTCATCATGAATGCAAAAATTGACGCACATATGCAAATCTGCACAAGCCTCCCGCAAGCGATTGCGGCTCTCAAAAGAGACGGTCCGTTTGATTTGGTGATAACGGACTTCAGCATTCCCAGTGGGAATGAAGGGGCCGAGATCACACAGGCGGCAAAAGCGCTCTACCTGAATATCCCCGTAATCGTCATGTCGGGTGGCATGTTAAGCCGAGAACGGGAGATTCACGATCTCTGCAACGCCGACGCTTATGTGGCCAAACCGTTCCAAATGGGTGAGATCGTTGAGCCTATCAAACGCCTGCTCGATTTACCGGTCACAACAATGGCCTGACCATCAAAATCCAAAAGTCCCACCAAGCAACGTTGCAAGGTGGGCGCTTTTTTATCCAAATAAAAAGAACTTAGCAAAGTAGACTGGCAGTGAACGAAGCTCTTCCGGCAATATGGTCGTCAGTATCATACTCTGCATAAATGACACTTTTGGTGACACTTTGGTGGCTATGTTGAGCTGCCGATGTGTCAGGTAAAGTGTCATTTTTGACTATGGCACCGAAACCCTTGCCACACTCCCCCTCTCAAATCTCAAATCAGTAACTTTCCTCGAACATGAAAATTAGACAAAAAGGCAAGAATAAGGTAGATTTGTCGGGTTAGTTAGGTTCGTAAGGTTCGTCTTTAACAACTCACGTTATCCCGCACTTATGGCCGAGAATGCAAATCGGCCTCATTATCAATTAAAAAGCGGATCGTGAGAGATAAAATATGTTCAAAAAATTAAGAGAGACTCTTACCGGTACGAAAGAATCACGACCGGAAGAAAAGGAGAAAGTCGAGGGAGATGTGACGAGTGAAGTAGTAATAGAAAAAGTATCAGCCAAAAAAGAAAGCGTGCCGGAAAAGAAAACTCCGGCTCGCCGGACGAAAAACGTCGACATGACCGATGCAGAAGCTTCGGAAGCCCGTCGCGTGGCTAGGAAGAACGCCGCCATGACGATGACTGATGAGCAACAGGCCACTCTCATGGGCAAAATGGTAAGTTCAATGAAGAATCCGCCGCAGGTGGGCGACCTCGTCGAGGGTCCGGTCATCGCCGTTGAGAAGTCATCCATATATGTGGACTTGGCTCCGTTCGGCACAGGCATAATATACGGTCGTGAATTCATTGTTGCCCGCGACGTCATCAAGAAGATCAATGTCGGCGACACCATAGCCGCCAAGATCGTCGATACGGCTCATCCGGAAGGATACTATGAATTGTCATTGAAAGAAGCCCGCCAGGCTCTCATCTGGAGCGAAGCCGAGTCTGCTATCAAGGAAAAGAAAGTTCTCGATCTCATGGTCAAGGAAGCCAATAAGGGCGGATTGCTCATGGATTGGCAAGGTATCGTCGGCTTCTTACCTGCTTCCCAGCTCAAAGGTGAGCACTATCCGAAAGTAGGCGACGGCGACAAGGACAAGATCCTGGACGAATTGAGGAAGCTTGTAGGCACTCGCATCCAGGTCTCCATCATCACAGCTGATCCAAAGGAAGGCAAGCTCATCTTCTCCGAGAAAGGCCAAGAGTCCAAAGAAAAGGAGAAGATCGTCAGCAAATACGAGATAGGCGATGAAGTCGAAGGCACCGCTACCGGCGTCGTTGATTTCGGAGTCTTCGTCAAACTCGAGGAAGGCCTCGAAGGCCTCGTCCACATATCAGAGATAGATTGGGGCCTCGTCGAAGATCCGAAAGTCTTCGTAAAAGTCGGCCAAAAAGTGAAGGTCAAGATCATAGAGATCAAGGACGGCAAGATTTCCCTCTCAATGAAACAGCTTCGCCCGAATCCATGGAAAGAAGCCGCCAAGAAGTATTCCAAGGACATGGCTGTTACCGGTGTTATCATCAAATTCAACAAGCATGGCGCCCTAGCCTCTATCGAGGAAGGAGTAGCCGGTCTCGTCCATGTCAGCGAATTCGGCTCTGAAGAGAAGCTCCGCAAGGCACTCGAGCTAGGTAAGACTTATCCGTTCAAGATAACAGTCTTCGATCCAAAGGAGCAGAAGATGGCGCTAGCTTATGCGGGAGTAAAGTAGGAATAATACGAATCAACGAACCAATTTGAATACCACGAATGAAAAGGCTGCCGATGAATCGGTGGCTTTTTCGTTACCCTTGATTGAAAATACTCATCGCCTTCTCCCTTCCCTCTTTCACCCAAATCTCAAGGGCTTCGATAACACGCTTTGAGACTTTTTTGATCTCTTTGAGCTCGTCCGGCTTAAAGTCGCCCAGAATAAACTTTTCTATCTTATCGTCGCCATGTGGAATCTTAGCAACGCCTTTAGCCGTAGCGGGAGCAGTGCCGACGCGTATTCTGGGAAAAGCTTCAGTCTTAACAGCCTTGATGACCGACTCCAGACCGTTATGGCCGCCGGAACTTTTATTATAAGAGATCTTGGCCCGGCCGATAGGCAATTGGAAATCGTCATAAATAACGATTAGGTCGTCCGCCGTCTTCAACTTTAGCTTGGCATTATTCTTTACCTTCACCAATAGCCCGACTGCTTTGCCGGACTTGTTCATAAAAGTATCCGGCGCTACCAATATCACTTTTTCTTTGCCGATCTTGATTTCAGAAACTTGGGCATTGAGCTTCTTGTCATATTCAAATACGCTTTTACCATTCTCCGTGCTTGCGCCGAATTCTTTGGCAATTGCCTCCAAGACTATACGCCCACTATTGTGGCGAGTATTCTCGTATTCTTCTCCTGGATTACCAAGGCCGACGATGATGTAATTCATTTTAATATTTCAATAGACCTCTTGATAGCTACAAATCCGTAAGCCCATAGGAATGGCAACCACAACGGCATCATACCGAACAAGCTATTTCTTTGGAAAGTCTCGACGCCGGTGGAAACGAAGAAATACTCGCAGATTATCATTATGATGAAACCGAAGAAAAAGACCTTGGTCTCATTCTTTTCTCGCTTGATCATGAAAGCGAACGCTATGACTATCACATATGCTAGAGTTAGAACTATATCATTGGAAATAAGCGGAATGAGCACGATCATTATGGCCACAGGCAATGCGTTCAAAAGGATGTGATATGTTTTTATGACGCTAGTTGCCTTTATCATTTTGGCGGATTATCGATAGAATCAGTATAAAACAGATAAAACTCTTGTGTCAAACGCATCTTGGTAGTAGAATACCAGACACCATGAACCCTGACGCGCAAGCCAACACCGTAGGGAAACGCGAAAATCCTGCGCCGAAGAATAATTCCGCTTGGCATGCCGTGCGAGAATGGGTACAGGTCATCGTCATAGCTCTCGTCATCGCCATTCCCGTCCGATGGTTCATAGCCGAGCCTTTCATCGTGAACGGCGCTTCCATGGACCCGACTTTCGCCACTGACCAATTCCTCATAGTAGATCGCCTGACCTATGATTTTAGCCAGCCGAAACGCGGCGATGTCATCGTCTTTCAATATCCTGATTCAGGCCCGGGCACTGACATGCCGACCACCTACTATATAAAGCGTATCATCGTCCTTCCTGGCGAAACATTTTCGATCACTGACGGAAAAGTCTTCGTGGTGGATGCCGCTAACCCAAAAGGATTTACGGTGAGCGATTCTTTCGTCTCCAGTGACCATGCATCCTACGATGATATGGCCACGACCACTATGGACGCCACGCATTACTTCGTCATGGGCGATAACCGTTCCCAGAGCTCCGATTCGCGCGCATGGGGTCCTCTAGACCGGCACTTCATCATAGGCCGCCCAATCCTAAGGCTGTTGCCGTTAGATACGATATCCGTATTGCCGGGAGAGGAGCAATTATAATTCCAAAATTATATTTCATGAAAAAGAAAAACAAGAAAAAGTCTGACGGAAAATTCATCGCTTATGATCATCTGGATAAGATCGGCGAGACTGCCGTCTACTACGGCTTCCATCCGACCAAGAGTCCGACCATAGACAAGAGCGACCTCGAAGCAGCCAAAGGCATAATGGAGGGAGATTTCGTGGATGATGAGATGGGTAAGCGTGGCCGTCTGCCATTGCATGCCGAAGAGAAGATATCTCTGATCCGGACTTATCATGAAGCGGGATGGCACAATGAATCACAACCGATCATGCTATATTTCAAAGATCCATATCGCGGATCATTGAAGAAGAGCGGCTATCATCGTTACGCCGACCTGGAGATACTCGGGGCTTCCGGTCCTATAGCCGAAGCTACACTCATCCAAGCCGCCAGAGCGATGTTAGCCGAAGAAGGTTACGCCGAGACAGCCGTCGAGATCAATTCCCTCGGTGATCGCGATTCCATAGCTCGTTTTGCCAGAGAATTAACGGCGTATTATCGCAAGAATATAAATGAGATGACTCCGGAGGCTCGACAGCTTTTCAAGAGAGATATCTTCGACTTGCTGTCATCGCACGACGAATCGGTGAGAGAATTGAACGGCAAAGCGCCGCGCTCGATGGACTTTCTGACCGAGACTAGCCGACGGCACTTGGAAGAGGTCCTGGAATATTGCGAAACTTTAAATATCCCTTACACCATCAATAACAGTCTGATAGGCAACCGCAAATACTGCAGCGAGACCATCTTTGCCGTGGTGGACACCGGCGCCGGTCGGAAAGACCAGCGAATATTGGCCATAGGCGTGCGCTACAACGGCCTAGCTCGCAGGCTGGGCATGAAGCGCGACATTCAGGGCCTCGGCATGTCTCTCCTCATCAAAGGCAACGGCCCAAATCTCCGCAAACCTATTTCCAAGATGAAGCGTCCGATCGCCTCGTTCATGCAACTAGGAATGGAGTCGAAACTTGTCTCTCTGGACGTCATCGAACGCCTCCGTCAAGTCAAGATACCTTTGTATCTCTCTCTGGCCAAAGACCGCCTCGGTGCTCAAGTCTCCGCCAATGAAAAGCACCATACTCCTTACTCTATCGTCATGGGCAAGAAGGAGGCTGTTGAGAAGACGGCCATCGTGCGTCGCACCGATACTCATGCCCAGGATATAGTCCCTCTCGACCAGTTGGCTAAATATATGAAGAAAGCGGAGACGGATTGGTGGGAGAAGTAGTATTTGCACCTATAGCGAACCTGTGTTATCCTAGTCGAACAATGATAAACGTAGAAATCACCCGCAACACAGGCGAGAATGCCATCAGCATGCTTCGCCGCTTCTCCAGGAAAGTCCAGTCTTCCGGCGTCATCGGCCGCAAGCGTTCTATCCGCTATTCAGGCCGCACCCAGTCTCCATACAAGGTAAAGCAAAAAGCCATGAAAGCTATCAAGCGCAGGTCTGATCTGGCAGAACTCGTCAAGCAAGGCAAGGCTCCGGTCAAACCGGAACGCGGTAGCCGCAAGTAAGGACACTGATCGATGTTCAGAAACTTCAGGATAATTAATGAGACACGTGGCGCTTTGCCACGTTTTTCATTTGAGGAGATGAAAGACACTGTTCTCGGCAAGCGTTACGACCTGACTCTGATCGTCACCGATTCAAAGCGTATCAAGAAGCTTAATACCATATATCGTGGCAAAGAAAATCCAACGGATATTCTAAGTTTTCCAATATCTGATAACGAAGGCGAGATATACATGTGTCCGGCCGAGGCCAAGAAAGAGGCGAGGAAGTTCAACCGATCTTACGATAATTTCTTCGCATACCTTTTCATACACGGTTGTACACATTTGAAAGGATACGACCATGGGGGTATAATGGATAGCGTAGAAGCTAAAATACGAAGCAAATTCGGGATTTAAGAGATAAGAATCAACCTTCTCTACTCTTATCTCATATCTCATAATTCCTATCTCATGTCTCGAAACATCATCACCGGAATAGACATCGGCACATATCATGTCAAAGTCGTTATTGCAGACGCCAAAGAAAAGAATGAGAAGGGTTTACCCAAAGTCATCAGCGCCGGCATGGCAGACTCTCACGGATTGCGACACGGCTATGTGACAAATGTAGAAGACGTGGCCCAAAGCATCCGCAGAGCTATTTCTATAGCCGAGGAGAAAGCCGGGGTCAAAGTCAAGAAAGCATTCGTGGGAGTCGGTGGCATCGGGCTTTCCGGTATAGCCGTCACTAGCTCCATCATGACTTCGCGTGCCGACGCGGAGATCACTTCCGTGGATCTCGCCAAGCTTCACGAGCAGTGCGAGAAAGACATTCCCCGCTCGGGTATAGCCAACCGCCGGATCATTTACAGCATCCCTCTCCAATACACTATCGACGGAATAGCGTCCTTGGGCAATCCGGAGGGTCTTTCCGGCAACAAGATCGAGCTTTCCACTCTATTTATAACTTGTCTGGACCACCACGTCGCCAACCTGATTCAGGCAGTGAATGAAGCGGGCGTTCAGGTGGAAGACGTCATGGCTGCTCCCGTAGTGGCCGGTTTCGTCACACTTTCCAAATCTCAAAAAATAGCCGGTTGCGTCTTGGCCAATATCGGCGCCGAGACGGTCTCCATCGCCGTTTTTGAAAATAATATACCGACTTCATTGGAAGTCTTCCCTATCGGTTCTACCGACATAACCAACGATATCGCTCTCGGCCTCAAGGTGCCGTTGGAAGAGGCCGAGCAGATAAAGATCGGTGCTATCACAGGCTCATCTTATCCGCGCAAGAAGCTCGAGGAAATAATATCCGCCAGAGTTTCCGATATATTCGATCTCATCGAAGCTCATTTGAAAAAGATCGGCAGAAATGGTCTATTGCCAGCCGGTATCGTCATCACCGGCGGAGGCTCTGGCATGCACTCGCTAGAGGATATGGCTCGGCTGGCCCTACGTTTGCCGTCGCGTATAGGTACGATCAATGATAATGGCAATAAAACCTCTTTCAAAGACGGCACTTGGGCAGTGGCTTACGGTCTATGTATTTGGGGTCTCCATACCGACGAAGGAACCGAAATAGACGGCTCCAGTAAGGTATGGAAGAGCGCTTGGAAAGCAGCTGTACGATGGGTTAGGCAATTTTTGCCATAATATAATCGGGACATGGTATTACCTGGACATTTGGCGGCAGGATATCTGGCAACGCGCGCTCTGCTGGCGATTTTTCATCCTGGATTCAGCTCAACGGAAATAGATGCACTTCTCATCATTGGAACACTGGCAGGAGAATTGCCGGATATAGATCTAGCCAAATTATATTTTGATCATAAGCTCAAGCGGCCAAATCGTACCAACGATCATCGTGTCTACATAACTCACGCGCCACTCTTCTGGTTGATCATAAGCATTACCGTGGCTTTAGTCGGATTTCTAGTCAGCTCTATTTTCGTAGAATGGATAGGTTGGCTCATCTGGGCTGGCTCATGGACGCACCTCGCCATCGATTCTATAGAATATGGAGTAATGTGGGCGTGGCCATTCTCAAAAAAACTTTTTGCTTTAAAAAAAGAAGTGCCTGTTGAAACTATAGATGCCAGACCCGGCTCGCCAAAATATCATTTCAAGTATATAAAAGAGGTATATCTCAAAACTGTCTCATTCTGGGCGGAGATCATCATTACACTGGCCGCGTTGTGGCTTCTTTTAACGGCGCTTTAATCTATTGGAGAGGTGGATTCCGCATTCTTGCGCCTTACGCCTCATATGTTAAGATAATCCGCATGCCTCACATAACTCCTGATATCGAGACGTTTGCCCGCATCAAAGTCCTAGGCGTAGGTGGTTCAGGGCGTAATGCCGTTAACCACATGATCAATGCCAAGGTTAAAGGGGTTGATTTTATCGTCGTCAATACAGATGCCCAAGATCTCCATGGATCACTTGCAAAGAAAAAAATACATATAGGCAAGAATATAACTCGCGGGCTTGGTACTGGTATGAACCCTGATCTCGGCCGCCGCGCAGCCGAAGAAACCCGCGATGAGATTCAGGAAGCTATCAAGGGTGCAGACATGGTCTTCGTCACTTGCGGTGAAGGCGGAGGTACTGGTTCGGGCGCGTCACCTATGGTCGCTCGCGTAGCCAAGGAGCTCGGATGTCTCACTGTTGCCGTCGTCACCAAGCCTTTCTTCTTCGAAGGCCGCCAGCGTTCGCGCATTGCTGATACCGCTCTGGAAGAACTTCGCAAAGAAGTCGACGCCATCATCGTCATACCTAACGATCGCCTTCTCTCATCTGTCAGCAAAGACACTACCGTCAAGAATGCATTTGCCATGTGCGATGAGATATTGCGCCACGCTGTCGAAGGTATATCCGACCTCATCACTACTCCAGGACTCATCAACATAGACTTTGCCGACATCCGCACAGTCATGGAGAATGCCGGATCAGCACTCATGGGCATAGGCTCAGCTACAGGCGAGAATCGCGCTATAGAGGCTGCCAAGGCCGCTATAAATAGCCCTCTTCTCGATGTTTCTATCACGGGAGCCAAGGGTGTACTCTTCTCCATTGCTGGTGGCGAGGACCTAACGATGTTCGAAATCCAAGATGCCGCCAAAGTCATCACCGAATCTATCGACCCAGAAGCCAAGATAATCTTCGGTACAGTCCGCGACGACAAGCTCAAAAAGAACGAGGTCCGCGTCACTGTCATTGCTACAGGATTTCCGGAACATGTAATGAATGCCAGGGCGGCGGGCTCTATGGTTTCCGCATCAGCGACAGAGGCTTCATCTAGCCCATTCGCCAAGGCTTCTGAGAAGCCGGTAAAGGAGCGCGGCAAGATATTCAATACTTTGACTGATAGGAATAAAGAGATACCTGTCGTAGAAAAAACTTCACCAGCCACAGCAGCCAAGAAAGAGGCTCCGAAAGTTGATGACGATGATGATTGGGGTGCAGTGCCGGCGTTCTTGCGAAGATCGAGGTTGAAGTAGCGGCGGGCCCGCAAATAAAAAAGTGTTGCCAGTGGTATCCAATCTTCTTTTATCAGATTTTCTGCTTGACATAGTGTGTTTTGATAATGTGGTCTAGTTTGTCGAAGCACGGCTTCAATCCTAAACCTTTTAAAACACAATTCTGTATTTTTGTATATAAAAAATTCTAGGGAAACAGAGAAACGCCGCAGACCTGTGTCAGCGGCGTTTACGATTTCACTCAAAGAGCGCTCGTATAAATCTCCATTGCCTTTCGGCGAGCATACATTAAGCCGCATGCGGGGGCTTTGAACTGACTTCAGGCGGCAACTTCTTGTGCCGGTGCGGGCTCCTGCTCAACTTGTGGCGCCGGAATCATCTCCCACTCATGTGCCAGTGCTTCAGAGACAGCGTTGCGAAATTTACCAACCAAGGCAGCAATTTCGTTGCCGTAGTCTTCACGGCATTGCCGCTCGTTGACGACTTGACCTCCCTCGACTTTCGGCGAAACCTCAGCACGGACGAGTCGCCATATGTCGGCCGCAAGTTGCACAGCATTCACTGTGCAGGCGTTGACCAGCGACCACGGCTTTTCGTCTGGACTTAATGGATTCCAGGTGATCCTGGCCTTCTGGTCAGCATCGAAGGAGGTGTAACCATCCTTGGCGATTGCTTCGCCGATTTTAAGAATGGCATTCCCAATACGGCCGCCATTATCACGGGCCTGCCTGCGACACGATCCCAGAGGCGCCATAACCGGCCACACTTCGCTCGCTTGGCTAAGGAGATTTTCTACCTCCCGCCGCTGGCTTTGAGATGGTGCCGGATTTATATCGGTAGCCGCATCAATGGTTGTCCGGATAAACGAAGGCACCTTGTCGCTTGAAAGTGCATTTAAGCACCAGCCGGCTGCCATGATGTGACCGATCGCTGCTTCAGGGCGAACTGCTCGTGGCCCAGGGCAGGATTTCCACGGTGAAACAATACGTAACTGACTGTTTTGGCGTTCATTGCAATGGAGTGCACTGTTCTGACTTGCGCCAGTGAACATTCTCATGTTCATCGGTAGTGCTACCGTTGTCTTTGGGATAATCCCCTTTAAGCTCAGACAACTCGCTACTACTCGACCTCGAGATAGCTTACTGCATGCCTTTGTAGATTGTTAAATGAAAGACATGCAAAAAGCTATCCCGAACAGTGCTATTTATTTCAACGTTCTAAACTGCTACCATTATAGCACCATTTATACCCATTTGTCAATACCACCGTAAATGGCTTCCCTCTTGGGTATTTGTTACACTATACCCCTATGAAAACCTACGACCTAGCTATCATCGGCGGAGGACCGGCAGGGGCGGCGGCAGCCGTCTATGCGGCTCGCAAACGCCTTAAAACCGTATTTATAACCAAGGACTGGCTCGGCCAGAGCAATGTGTCTGAGAAGATAGAGAATTGGGTCGGAACCGTGGCCATATCCGGATTGGAACTGTCTCAAATATTGGAGAAGCATGCCAAGGCTTATGGCAAAGATATCATCGACTTCAAGGATGGAGAAGGCTGTACAAAAGTCTCAAAGACTAAAGGTGGATTTTCGATAAGCACCGATAAAGGCTCTTATGAGGCTCGTTCTGTCCTCGTCACGTCAGGAAGCCGCAGACGCAAGCTAGATGTACCAGGTGCAGAAAAATTCGAGCACAAGGGACTGACATATTGCGCTACTTGCGATGGCCCGCTCTACTCCGATCAGGATGTGGCTGTAATCGGCGGAGGCAATGCAGGTTTCGAGAGCGCGGCCCAGCTTCTTGCATACTGCAAGAGCGTCACATTGCTATCAAGAAGTGATTTCAAGGCTGATCCGGGAACAGTCGACGCTGTGACGAAAAACCCGAAAGCGCGCGTGGTAAAGTTCGCCGTGCCGAAAGAAGTTAAAGGCGATAAGTTCGTTACTTCCCTAGTCTATACAGATACAAAGGCCGGCAAAGATATAGAGATGGCTGTTACCGGAATATTCGCAGAAGTCGGTTCTATTCCAAATACCGATTTTCTTAAGGACGTAATAAAGCTAGACAAATTCGACCGCGTAGAAGTCGATGCCCGAAATCAACGCGCATCAGTAGATGGAATCTGGGCCGCAGGAGACGTTACGGACGGCCTGTATCATCAGAACAATATAGCCGCAGGAGATGCGGTAAAGGCAGTAGAAGATATCTATATCTGGCTACAGAAGAAATAAGTCTCAATCTTGGCGGAGAGGGGGAGATTCGAACTCCCGAGGAGCTTGCGCCCCTGCCACTTTTCGAAAGTGGTGCATTCGACCACTCTGCCACCTCTCCTTATTTACATTCAGACCCTTCCCTTTCCGGCAATGTATTTCTGATGCCGAATGACATACACCTTAACATCTTTTGCTGATTTTTCAAAAAAATGATACTGTGAATCGCACGGCCCTATCGTCTAACGGTCAGGACACGGCCTTTTCAAGGCTGTAATCGGGGTTCGATTCCCCGTAGGGCTACAATGAAATACATCGGTCGCGGATGGCAATATACAGTATATGATCTCGGTAATGGCCGAGTCCCGAAGAAATACAATACCCGCCTTCAGGGTTATTCGATTATATTCAGACAGTGTTTTCCATATATCAGATATCCATTATGGAAAATCCCTTCATATTACGATGGCTGCAGAAAAACCGCTTTAGATTCAATAAAAAAGATCAGACAGACTTCTATGGATATGGCCATGTTTGGAAATCCAAAGATTTTGAACGATCTTGATTACGAGCAGGATAAAGCTATACCTTTGTCTGCATATTTTAAAACCCTTTCACTTGAGCAAGGAAAAAACACCATAGACAAATTTATTGACTTAAACCTGGTCCTTATAAAGAATAGGTTGATTGATAAGAGCTTTTTGATTGGAAAGAACTATGGGATCAATTCAATCGAACAAATCATCCTTATAGATATTGGCGAACTATATTCGGCAGTTGAGAGTATAAAGCGACAGATCGAGATAAAACCATGGGATATTGGCTACGTTACTTCGACGATACCTAAAAGATTTAGGAAGTACTTCGTGGAACAAATGAATAAGCGAGTGATATTCGAATGAAAGACGATTTATCCTCGAACTCTATCTGCCATAGATTTCTACGCCACTTTTTGGTAGACTGTTTTTTATCGCGCGGTTAGCTCAGTTGGTAGAGCGACCCCTTGACGTGGGGTAGGTCATAGGTTCGAATCCTATACCGCGCACAAAAAAATTCCCTTATGATTATCCTAGGAATAGAAACGTCGTGCGATGAGACGGCTCTTGCTCTCATCGAAACACGCCTGCCGGCAGACAAATCAGCCACGCCTGATTCATCAGCAATCCACGGACTCGAGTGCCGTGTCATCCAATCATCTAGTCCATTCACAGGCCGAACTCCATAGCGCATACGGCGGCGTCTTCCCTACTCTGGCAAAGCGAGAGCATGGAAGGAATCTTGCGCCGCTCCTAGAGAAAATCCTGAAAGATATACCCTCACGCGACACTCTCACGGATGAGGAATTCAAGTCTGTCATGGAATCATTCCGCGCTGAACTCGAAAGAGGCAATCCTGACTTATTCGAATCTATAGCGCATGCCGATTTTCTCAAAAACATCCCTTCAATAGATCGCATCGCCGTAACCGAAGGTCCGGGTTTGGAACCTGCTCTATGGGTTGGTATCAATTTTGCCAGCGTCTTGGGAGCATTATGGAACATTCCGATAATTCCGATCAATCACATGGAAGGTCATGTCGTAGGCTCCTTATTGGAGTCAGATGCGCCATCTGGAGCTTGGCAAAAACTAAAATCGCTTCCATTGCCTGCAATCGCTCTATTGATCAGCGGCGGCCATACGGAACTGGTTAAAATAGAGTCAATCGGCGGCCATTCTCCCAACTTCCAACTCCCAACTTCCAACTCCTACACTATCATCGGCCAAACCAAAGACGATGCCGTCGGCGAAGCATTCGACAAAGCCGCGAGACTTCTCGGCCTCCCCTATCCTGGCGGCCCACACATTGCCAGACTTGCCCACGAAGCTTATGGGGCCTCGCTTCATAGAGGGCTTCATGATGCGAGAGCCGTTAATGACGGGGTGGTCGCTTTATCGGTCAAATTACCTAGACCTATGATCAAAAGCGGTGATTTGGACTTTTCATTCTCTGGCCTTAAGACGGCTGTTCTATACGCCGTACGAGATGCGGATAAGGCCGGCATAATTGGCGATAATGCCAAAGATCAGAAAATTTCAGACGCATTCAAGAGAAATCTTGCCTATGAATTTGAACAATCTGTCGCAGACGTATTAGAATCGAAATTGCGCGGAGCAATAGATAAGACCGGCGCGCAATCGATCATCATTGGCGGCGGTGTAGCGGCCAATCATGTCTTGCGGACGAGATTCGAAAAAGTCGCTCTAGAACACGACATTCCCATATTCTTGCCTTCACGACACATTTCCGGCGATAATGCCCTGATGATAGCACTTGCGGCAGCTCTCAATATCAGCACCGATAAAAACGAAAAGTCCTCGGCTTTAGACCGAGAACTTCGCGCGGACGGGACCAAGAGATTGGGCCGGCCAGACTAGAATAGGCTCTTCAGGAATCCCCAGAACCTTTGCAGAACCGAAGCGTTCACGATGGAAGCGGTATTAGCGGAACCGTTAGCATTGACTCCTACGGGACCGAGAATGGTAGTGCTGGCATTCAGGGTGCCGGGAGCCACTGGGCCAACAGTATTGTTCTGACCATTGGCTTCTGCGTTCTTGTAGGCATCTATGGTTGCAAGCTCCGCCTGATTCAAAGTGAGTGGCGAATTACAAGCCAGTTCATTGATCTTCTTCTTTGTCGTTATGTAGACGAAACCTGAACCTTGCGTAGCGCCCCATGGGCCCATGGTATCGCTCAGATATTTTGTCTGGAAAGCTTTTACAGCCGCATCAGTCTTTTGATCAAAGATACCATTGACGTCTACATCGAGACCTTGGCTATCTTTCAGGAAAGCCTGGAGTTTTGTGACTTGCGTGCCGTCATTATTCGCTCCGAGTTGGAGATACGAAGTAAGGAGCGGACAGGAAGTCGTAGCAGTAAATGCTACAGTCGGAACTGCGATAAAACCGCCTGTACCAACATATGAACCGCTGGAAGAACCACCACTAAAAGAGCCACTACCGCCTGAAGGGATTACGGGAGTAGGAGTAGGAGTAGGTGTAGGAGTAGGTGTAGGTGTAGGTGTAGGTGTAGGGTTATCCTGATTTTGGTTCGTAGAAGGACTACTGCCGAAAAGCCCGGCATTGTCCTGATTTGTATTCGTAGACGGACTAGAAGCCGCAGGAGAAGAATTGTCCTGATTTGTATTCGTAGACGGGCTCGAATTCACTGAATTGTCCTGGCTGGCGTTGCTCGATGGATCTGAGCTGAATAGCGATGCGCTATCGTCAGCATAGACTAGTGAAGCGGTAGACAGGACTACAATAAGAGAAAGAGCGCTTATTACAGCCATGTTGCGAGATAATGTAATTAGGTTGTTATTCATAAAATTCTATAAATATTGATAATTTTTTGTTTTTGATACTCTTTTCGAGAGTTGTGGCAACCCTAGCACAAGAAGAAATTATTGTCAACTAACAACGAATAAAAAATGCAGGGGCTTGAGGCTCCCTGCATTGTGATGAAACTAACGTTAAGATTCAATTGCTCGGCTGAAAGAAGCTTGTCGGACTTGTCGGAGATCCCGGTGCGACTTTAACCAAAATATTTGCCTTCGCATGAGATTCGGCTCCAGGACTAGGCGTAACCACGCCAGCATTTTGCTGATAATCCACAAAGACTGCGTCATGCGCAGGCCAAGATGGATCCTCATACGACCAACCAGTCGCCGCCGAGGCGTTGTTCAACATCCAGCTAACAGAGCCTCCCTTGTGTGGCAGCCCATCAGCCAGTGAAGACAAAGCTACAGATACAGTGTAAGTATTATCCGGTGGCTCCATAAGCGACAATAACATCGCAGGTGCCCTTGGGGTTTTCCAGTAGCTCATTCCCCAGTAATTCGTCGGGACCTGGCCGTCCTGGTAAACAGGCACCGTCCATGAGTGGTTTTCACTGAACACCTGACCACCGCTTGTCCACATGTAAGTGTAAACAAACGTGAACGTATCGCCACTGCCAATATAGGATTCGACGGCGTTGATGCCGGCTTGACCATATTGACTGACGTCCGCACCGACGCGCGCGCCGATGAAGACGATTGCGTCAACTGGGATGCTACCGGAACCTGATTGGATGATCGTATGATCGTTCCCAAACAAGTCACCACTAGGCCCCTTGATGATGCCGTATCGGCTGACGCTGTAGCCGAGGCCTTTCAGCGTTGACTGGTTGTCCAGATAGCCCTTCGCGTCGATTACGCTCGAGCTAAACCCGTCCAACATGATCTGAACATCATTTCCGACAAAGATGCCGCCGCAGTATAGGCGTTGGCCCAACTGACCAGCGTAATTCGTATCAGTCGGGTTGAGCACAGCCAACCACAATGTGTTCGTGGTCAACCCAGGCGTGACGACCATCAGGTCGCTTGCCTGAAAAGCTGGCTTGATTTCGATGCCTGTCGGGTTCTCCAACCGGCTCGCCGTTTGAATCGGGGCACCGCCATGAAGACCGAGGCCGTTCATGTAAGCGCCGCGAGCGATGTAAAACAGCGTATTGGTGTCATTGATGATTGACGCCGGGAACGGGTAAAAATTCACCCGCTCAGACGCTGCTGCCTGTGCACCCAAAGGTGCTGTCGCACATGACAAAGTCAAGGCGATAACCAACATTTCCATTTTTTTCTTCATAATTTCTTCTTTCCCCCTTTTTTTAGTTTTCAGGGTCCAACTACTTTGTGACAGTTTTTCAGCAAAACACCCACGCGGATGACTGCTTAGCCCATTGATTAACAGGCGCTGTCGTTTCTCTATTCCAAACTTCTTCCCCTTTCTAGCAAATAAAGGAGATTATGTCAAGGTGCCCATCCTTGATGCGCCACAACCGCCGTGGCGCTATAATATGAGACGAATATGGCCTTCAACGCTTTTCTATACTCTCTCGTCGCTGGACTGTTGCCTTCCCTGCTCTGGCTATTTTTTTTCATACATGAGGATGGGGCTCACAAGCGCCACCGTAACATTCTATTCGCGTGTTTCCTCGGGGGAATGCTCACCGTCATAGCCGCCGTATTCATAGAAAAAGCCATAGCTGACAGTGTCACGGAGATTTCCATGCGCTACATCCTCTGGGCAGCCGTCGAAGAATGTTTGAAATTCCTAGCGGTAGTATTGATAGCTCTCCACACCAGAGCAAACGAAGAACCCCTCGACGCAATGGTCTATTGCGCCACGGTCGCTCTGGGCTTTGCGGCAGTCGAGAACACCCTATTCATAATGGGGCCGCTGTCGAGCGGAGCGGTCTCCCAAGCCATAGTCACAGGCAATATGAGATTCATCGGGGCTACCCTAGTCCACGTGGTCTCATCTAGTTTCGTCGGTTTTCTCCTCGGCTACGTCTTCTATCGTGGATATTTGGCCAAATCCATAGCCATAGTAGTCGGCCTTATCGGAGCTATAACATTGCACGCAGCCTTCAACTTGTCTATAATTAGCACGAGTTCCGGAGACACTTTGAAGACTTTCGGTTGGGTATGGGGAGCGGTGGTCATCATCATAATCCTCTTTGAGGAGATAAAAGCCGTTCATCCTAGATTTACTTAAGATAATTTTCAATAATAAAATGGCAAAAGACAAAAGATCATTTTTTGAGCGACTGACCGGCGCGGTCAGGATGGATGATGAAGCTACTCCTTCTGCCGCAAAGAAGAACGGTGCATCTCCTGGACACAAATTGGCGATCAAAGGCGACAACGATTGGATGGATACGGAAACAGAGAGCGAAGGCGAGCTAACCGTAGATGTGTACCAGACACCGGAGATGATCGTGATCAAGAGTATGATAGCCGGAGTTAGGCCAGAGGATTTGGATGTTTCTATTACTCGAGATCTCGTCACCGTCCGCGGCCACCGTGAAGAGGAACGTGTTGCACAGGAGGGTGATTATTTGGTCAAGGAATTGTATTGGGGTTCATTTTCACGAACAGTTGAGTTGCCGGAAGAGATAGATGTCGACGAAGCAGAGGCTGTTGAGAAACACGGTCTTCTCATATTGAAATTGCCGAAACTCGATAAGAAGCGCGAGTCGAGGCTGAAGGTCAAGACGGTGTAACTTTCTAAAAAATAATTAGGGGATAATTTGAGGTGATAGTAAATATTGACTAGAATTTTTTTAAGCATATCATTATAGCGTGACCAGTCGGGTTACGCCTTAGTTCGTTAACATATGTCCGCCGTTCAAATGTTTTTTATCACGCGAAAAAGGAATGAGACCATCAGAGACGTATTGAACGATGTCGGACAAGTCTTCTTTGCTTCAGTTCTCGTCGATCCAATCATCGGACAAAGCACAAATTGGCAATATGTAGTATCCGGCCTTTTATTATGCCTCAGTTGTTGGTTATTCAACGTAATATATCTATCAAAATAAGAATTTTATGCATATACCTAATCCAGAAAATGCTATGACAGTATTTTATATAATAGGAGCATTGTTCGTCATAACAATAGGCGTGTTTCTTTTGGTGGCCAAGGTGGAAAGATAATCAAACATATCCAATAATATGAACTACTACATTCTCGATATCTTGTTAGTCATTGCGGTAATCATCACAATCTTGGTCATCAGAAAACGTAACTGATCAAATATCCAAATTCGCCATCTTGGCATTCGACTGTATAAATGACTTGCGCGCTGGCACATCATCACCCATCAACATGTCAAATACTTTATCGGCGTCTTGTGCATCTTCTATGTTGACGCGCTTCAATATACGCCTAGAAGGGTCCATGGTGGTTTCCCAGAGCTCATCAGCATTCATTTCACCGAGACCTTTATATCTTTGAATGGAGATTTTTTGCCTGCCTTTGACGGCCGATCCTTTTACTTCATCTTGGTCGGCTGAAGAGGCCGCACCCGAATCACCCGCATCCGAAGAGCTGCCTGCCGCTTCCAACAATCTCTCCTTGTCCGCCTCCAATTCCGCAGCGGTCTCCTCAACCATTTGCGATTCATCTATCTTGCCGAGAACCTTAACTTTTTCCTCTTCGCTGTAGAAATAAAGTAATTCTTTGCCACGCTTTACTTTATAGAGAGGCGGCTGGGCTATATAGACATGACCGGCATCTATAAGCGGGCGGAAATAACGATAAAGAAGCGTGAGAATAAGCGTGCGAATGTGGGCGCCGTCAACGTCAGCATCTGTAGCAAGAATAATCTTGTGATAGCGCAAACGAGAAATGTCGAATGTATCGCCAATAGCTGTACCGAATGCTAGAACCAAATTCTTTATCTGCTCGCTTCCAAGCATGCGGTCGAGACGAGCGCGCTCTATGTTCAAGATCTTTCCACGAAGCGGAAGGATGGCTTGTGTGCGGCGATCACGTCCCATTTTGGCTGTACCTCCTGCGGAATCTCCCTCCACTATGAAGACTTCTGATTCAGTTGGATCATTGGACTGGCAGTCTGCGAGCTTACCAGGCAATGTCATACCCTCGAGAGCACCTTTACGGAGAACGCTGTCTTTGGCCGCTTTGGCGGCTTTGCGGGCCTTCATGGCGAGGATAACCTTGCCGACAATAGCACGGGCATCCTCTGGATTTTCCTCTAGAAATGCAGCAAAAGATTCACCGAAGACCGTGGCAACGGCGCTCTGGGCTTCCATAGAACCGAGCTTGGCCTTGGTCTGACCTTCGAATTGTATCTCGCGTAATTTTACGGAAATGACCGCGGTTAGGCCTTCCAATATATCGTCGCCAGTGAAAGTCTCTTCGCCATTCTTGGCGAAGTTATTGTTTTTGGCGTAAGTATTGAGCGTACGAGTAAGTGCCGTCTTGAAACCAGTAAGGTGCGTACCGCCTTCTGGGTTATATATATTGTTAGCAAATGGAAGTATGCGTGCTGATACGTCATCTGCATATTGAAGCGCAACTTCAACAGACTCTACACCTTCTACTTTCTTTTCAACATAGAAAATATTCTTATGAGCCGGCTTCAAGAGCTGGTTCGTAAATCGAACAAGAGAGACGAGTCCTCCTTCAAAGAAGAAAGTAAATGAAGGTGCCTCAACGCCAGTCTCGCGGAGATAGAACAATTCATTGTCAGCTCCAAATGTCGGCAATTGCTCACGGGCGTCTATAACGCTGATGCGCAAACCTTTGACCAAGTACGCCTGCTGGCGCATGTGAGTGACCAGACGATTCCATTCAAATTTCGTTCCCTCTTTGAAAATTTCTGCATCAGGCTCGAAGGTGACTATAGTTCCATTGTTTTTGGTAGAGCCAATATTTTTGACCTTGGCTTTGGCCTTGCCCTTGGAATATTCCTGAATGTATATGCCGTTCTTGGCGCCGTCTTTTCCGTTCTTATGAACGATCACTTTCATATTTATAGAAAGGGCGTTGACCACGGATGCGCCGACACCGTGCAGACCTCCGGAAGCACCGTAACCGGAATCTTCACCGCCGAATTTTCCTCCGGCGTGAAGGGTTGTCATGATAGTCTCCAGTGCGGAAACTTTTGTGGCCTTGTGAATATCTACAGGGATGCCGCGGCCATTGTCTACAACGCGTACTCGATTTCCCGGAAGAAGAGCGATCTCGATATCGTTGGCAAAGCCGTTCATGGCTTCGTCGCGGGAGTTGTCGAATATCTCGGTTATGAGGTGATGCAAACCGTCAGGACCGGTCGTACCTATGTACATGCCAGGACGCTTCCTGACTGGATCTAGACCTTCTAGAACAGTGATGGAAGATGCGTCGTAATGTGCCGCTTTTGCCTCTTTTTGCTCCTTATTTTTTGGGGTTTTTTCTTTGGCCATTTGGATAGTTAGGTTGCTCTGTAATGAAAAAAGCACGAGGCTTTAGTGCCTCTATTATAGCAAAAAGCCACCCAAAATGCACGCCCAAAAATGGTGAAAATGTGGCTTAAATAAAGGATATTCTTGTACACATTGCGGGGTTGTTTCTGGTATGTGGATTATAGGTGTGTTTGTGGGCTTGACAAATAATGTGGGTGTGCTATACTATCCCCAGTAAGATCATTGAAGTCCAGTTAGGTGCACGTTCCATATTGAGCTTATAACTTAAGTTTTGAGACCAATATGGAGCGCGCACCGACGGAGTTCGAGTGCAAGCGGCCAATCGCCAAACGGCGATCTAGTGTTCCTACGGGCGAAAAAATCCTGGAACAGACTTGTGCTCGAGAACGAGTGTGGCGGACAATCCTATAGTCCACATTGTGGTTGGTATCATCTCTTCCTATGATGAACGACCTCGTGACACGCCCGTTAATAAGTCAAACTGGAAAAACAAGACGCTTGGCCGGCGGATTGTAAGACCTGAAGCGGATCACCTTCCGCGGGCATCGAGTTTTGGGATTCTCGATTGCCTAGATAACCCTGGGGCGCGCGCTGAATACTGCTGTCAGCCGCGCCCCTTCTCATTTATATTTAGTCGTTTACCCTCTCCCCCACCAAAAGGAGAGGCTTTTCGTTTTATGAGACACCAACTTTTTTCATCAACTTGCCCATAGATTTTTTGATCCAGGATACATCACCGGCAAGTGAATGGAGATTCAAATCAATGCGTGTGACTTTGGAATCTAGAGTATCTATTTTATCCCCTAAATTTTTATCGACAAAATCAATCTTATTGTCGAGACTATAGAAAGCACCGTCCATATACTCTCTTTGGCTATTAAAACGGTTATCGACATCCTTCCTAAAATCCCTAAACTCTTCTTTGAACTCCCCAAACTCTTCCTTGGTGACATAATCCTGTTGCATAGGCGAAATAACCATATTATTTGTAGGCATACTTAATGCATTTAATGCTGGTAATCGGACTCGAACTCTAAACCGAATCCGTGCCTACAAAAGGAGAGAAAACGCTGGGCGCGGCGACCTTAAAACAAATTGATGGAAGAATTATATATTAGCGAACAGTGGCTTGCAACTCCGTCTTCGTCTTATCTATAATCTGATCTTGAATAGCGTTCACCTCCTCATTTGTGAGTGTCCTTTCCGGTGAACGATATGTTATGCGGAATGTATAGCTGACTTTATCTGCGCCAAATTTCTTGGCGTCTTTGTAAGTATCCAACAATTTCACCTCTTCGATCAGATTGCCCGCGCATTCACGCACGATCTCATAATAGTTATTGAGCTGAACGTCAGCGCCGACAATAAATGATATATCGCGGACAACCGGCGGATACTTGCTTACTTCCTTGTATTGAGAGTCAATACTCGTAAATTGCCGAGTAATACGCGGATCGTCTGACCAAAGTATGCGGATATCTGGAATACCCATCTTTATCATAGCCAACCTCTCGCCGAAGCCGAATGCCCAGCCATTGTAAATCTCTGGGTCTAATCCGAACTTCTTCAATACAATAGGGTTAACCAGGCCTGCCCCGTTGACCTCTAGCCAATTGCCATTGAACATGATATCCATCTCGAGGCTTTGGACTGTGTAAGGAAAATCGTCGTCGAGAAATTGATACTCTATTCCCTGTCCGAATATTCCCTTGGCTAGATCAACCTGAACTTCTTTCAAGTCATCCTGGGTGATTATCTTCTTGGATTTTTTGCATATCAAAAGGCCGTCTATCTGGTGAAAAGCCGGAAAATGGTGCCTATCTATCTCGTCTTTTCTGAAAACGATACCAGGAGACAAAGCCTTAATTTCTCCTTCTGTCTCTAACCTTTTCAAGACTTCAGAATCTTTAAGATAGAAAGACCAGAAAGCAGTCATCTGTGTGCGCAGAAGGCGGTCTTCAGAGACATAATAAGTATCAGTCTCCCTCCTGGACGGATGATCTTTCGGCGTATTCAGAAGGTCGAAATCCTGTTCGACTGTGACTATGCGCGGAAAATCCACTATGTCGAAATCCTGGAATCTCGGCAGATCCAGAACCGCATCCACCAGAAATTTTACCGGCGAGCCTGGCTTCTTGGTCAGATCCGGCAAAGCCAAAAGGCGCTTCATGCGCAGGCTCTTGAAATCAGAGCGCTTATCCAATGCAGCAAGAACCTCTTTCTCCGCCTGATCTTTGATGGAAATTATATGCCTCATATAGTGTGCATAGTACTCTAACAAAAAAGGCGGGATATTTCACCTACATTCAGTGATTTGAGTAAAGCGCTGATTTGTAATACAATACAACCTTATGAATCCAGTACTTTCGACTATAGTCGAGATATTCCTCTTTGCTTCGCTATATGTCCAAGTCTTTCTGATAATCACTCTCATTGAACACAGGGATAGCCTGAAGAATAAGCCGCAAAGGACGGCATTCAATTACCATTCTTTACCAACAGTCTCCGTCATAGTGCCATGTTTCAATGAAGAAGCCACGGTCATCGGCACAATAGACTCTCTGAAGAGGCTTAATTACCCTGCAGAAAAATTGTCGATCATCGCCGTAGACGACGGCTCTACTGACGACACCTGGTCTTATTTGAAAAGGTATGAAAATGATCCGCGGATAAAGATTTTGCAAAAAGAGAATGGCGGCAAGCATACAGCGGTCAATCTGGGTATCGCGAATAGCCAGAGCGACATTGTCGGCTGTCTAGATGCAGACTCTTTCGTTCACCCGGAAGCTTTAAATCGTATGGTGACATTATTCAACGATCCAAAAGTCATGGCCGTCACTCCGGCTATCAGAGTCCGCACGCCTAAAAATATCCTCGAGCATATCCAGCACGCCGAATACAATATCGGCATATTTCTGCGAAAAATGTACTCGACTATCAACGCCATACACGTCACGCCTGGACCATTCTCCATGTTCCGCAGATCGGTGTTCTCTATCGTAGGGCCATTCAAGAGCGCTTACAATACCGAGGATCTGGAGATGGCCCTTCGTTTGCACAGGCATAATCTGACTATAGAGAATGCGGAACATGCTTATGTCTACACAACTCCGCCATCTACTATTCGGGCTCTCATCAAACAGCGTGTCCGCTGGATCACGGGTTTTCTGCTCAATGTCCGGGACTACCGCGATATGCTCTTCAGCCGCAAGCATGGCCAGATAGGCACATTCACATTGCCGGCCGGCGTCCTGTCCCTCGTCACACTGATGTTCTTTGCCGGTTATTCTCTGGTCAATGCCGCTACTTCGACTGCTACAAATATCAGGCAGTGGCAACTCATAGGCTGGTCATGGCATTGGCCGACTTTCCAACTGTTCTTCGTCAATACAACGACTATCCGCCTTTTGACTTTTGCCTTGGTCATTTGTGCCGTAGCCTTCATCTTCTTCGGCAAACGCATAGCCAGTGGCTCATGGAAGCCGTCCCGGGATATGTTCGCCTATGCTTTGCTCTACGGCTTCATCGCACCAGTCTGGGTAGCGATATCGTGGTGCAGAGCCGCGACACAAAGAGTTGGAAGTTGGCGATAAGACCAATAACCCAGACCATTTTGCCATAGCATTAGTGTATGCTAATGTCATCCCATGACCTCCTACCGCAAATATCTGACCGCTTTCGTCATTACCGCCATCATATTCCTAGGCGTGACTTTGGTCAGCAATTATTTCGACAATCAGCGTATCAATGAGATAAAGACTATTCAGGATGGTATATCCATGAACATACTTTCTTCCGAGACGCAATTCGACCTTCTAAAAGAAACGCCGTGCGATGACTTGAGTAACTCTTCATTGTCACAGCAATTGGATACCCTCGGCGCTCAAGTTTCATATCTGGAAAGCACACGTGGTTCCGACGATGCCCAAGTCATACAGTTAAAGCAGGAATACTCTCTGCTCGAGATCAAGGACTTTATTCTCATGCAGAATCTAACTGATAAATGCGGCATCAAGCCTGTATTTGTATTGTATTTCTATTCCAATAAAGGCGACTGCCCCGATTGTTCAAATGCCGGTGCCGTCTTGACTGCTTTGCGCCAAGATTACCCGGAGGTGCGAGTATATTCATTCGACTATAATTCGGGTGTATCGGCAGTGGACACTCTAGAGGGTATATACAATGTCAAAGCCAAGTTTCCTGCTCTGGTCATACATAATAAGCCGACTTATGGCTTGAAATCGTTGTCGGATATTGAAGGATTGATGCCGGAGTTGGCCAAGATGGCGACGAGTACTGAGGCGACGACGACTATTGCAAATTTAAAAGAAGCAAATAAGTAGGATCCGGGTGTTTTTTAATTAATTTGTTTATGTTTGTTGGCCCTGCAGACGAGTCTTCCTGGACAAAATTCGACAAGCAACAAATAAAAAGCCGCCAAGTCTATTGACGAGGCGGCGGAAATCGTAGGCAGCCCGAGGAAACTACATTGCGATCGCTGTCGCATCACGATCACGGTCGTGAATACATAGTTTCCATCGGGCGCCAAAATTATCATGATGAAGCACTCAATAACCGTCATCACCCCACCGAGGCGAATAGACCCATTTTCCACTGATATAACGGTGGTAATTGCGGGTATGGCGATGTCCCGGAACAGCCTTCCATCCTTCTTGCCCTTCAAATAAAACAGTGACGGGTTTAAAACCACGTCGCCGTTCAAAAACAGTTTCTAAGGCAACCATACTGTTTTGGACTTTTTCCAGTTCTGCGCGAGTAAGCCATTTATTCGGATCCAGAGGAGATCGGTGGACTTCAATACGGCCGGTTGAGCCGTTAAGCTTCCAAGCGACCTTGTCCTTGGATGTTGGAGCTGTGCCACCATAACGCTTGCGCGTAATCGGCAAAACTTGTTCGGTTTCAAGTTTGGGGACCGGTTGATCCCCCCTTAAGAGTCTTTGACTTAGCATCATATTGATTTGTGTGGTTTGAAGGTTCTACATTCCGTCCTCATTCCCAACGCTATCACGCGGCGGGATGAACGAAACGGGCGCCCTGTGGTTGGGAGCCCGTTTTTGTAAATAATTTCTCGAGAGATTCTTTACAAAGGCTGGCTTCCAACGCGCATGTCGACGACGACATACGAGGAGGTGACCTTAATTGCCTTGGTAAAGCGGATATTCATAGTTGTGTCCTAATGCTAGCGCTGACTAATCTCCGTGTCAAACGCAGGAAAAGTGGATAAAAAAGACCGCCAGAAACCCAGTGTTTCGGCGGCTAGTGGCTCAAAATAGGAACAGAAGGAAATTATAAATGGGTAAACCGGTATCCGTATTTTTGCACTACTTCCTCAACATGACCTTGTGGACAGCTTCAGTGATGCTCTTTTCCCCCATTCCATACAATTCTATAAGTTCTTCGGGCGTGCCGGATTGGCCGAACTGATCTCTGACGCCGATGAATTCGATCGGCACCGGGAAATGAGCAGCCAAGCATTCCGCCACCGCAGAGCCCATACCGCCGACTATTTGATGTTCTTCGACGGTTACGATAGCGCGCGATTCATGTGCAAGTCTCACAATAGCGTCTTCGTCTAAAGGTTTTATGGTTGCCAAATTCATAACCACTACTTTCTTGCCGGCTTCATCCAATTTCTTCGCAACCAATAGAGCTTTGTGAAGTAATGCGCCAGTGGCAATGATACCGACATCGAGTTTTGCCTCCTCTTTTTTGCCAGCTTCCTGCTTCTTACTCCTAAATACTATCGCCGCCTTCCCTATAGCAAACGGCGTCTCTTCTGTGGTCATAATCGGCGTGTTATTACGTGCCAATCTAATATATGTCGGTTGATCAGTCTTGGCGGCCGCTACCGTAGCCTTACGTGCCTCAATGGCGTCGCACGGTGAGATGACAACCATTCTCGGAATAACACGTGTGATAGCAATATCTTCAATAGCCTGATGCGTGCCTCCATCAGGTCCGACTGAAATTCCAGCATGAGAACCAGCTATCTTTACCGGTCTATTATTGTAAGCAATAGTTGTCCTGATCTGCTCCCAATTCCTGCCGGGGCTGAACATTGCATATGAAGTAATGAATGGGATCTTGCCCATAGCGGCCAAGCCTGAAGCAACACCTGCCATGCTCTGCTCCGCAATGCCAATTTCGATGAATCTATCAGGAAATTTCTGCTTGAAAGCCAGCATGTGCGTCGACTCGGTCAAATCTGCGCAAAGTCCAACCACGCGCTTGTCTGCTTCAGCTGCTTTGATCAAGCCTTCACCAAAACCTTTGCGGATAGGTTGAAGCTCGACGGTGACGTCGAAGAGTTTGGGATTGAGTTTTAAGTCGGGGGTAAGCATTTATTTAAATTCCTCAATCATCTCCTCATAACATCGCTTACACACATGCCACTTCTTCACCATTCCATCCTTATCTGGCGGACTGAATAATATCCCGCCAAATTGAGTCAATTCTTTCTTGCATTTGTCGCAGACAGGTTTAATAGCCACGCGTCAATTATACCACGACTATTAAGCTCTCACGATCTTGAGCTTCAGACCAAGTCCAGCCAAGAGCTTCTGGATCATGGCGAAAGTAGAACTGATGGAACCAGATTCTATGCGTGCCAAAGCAGATTGTTTGATACCGATCTTTTCAGCCAATTGTTTTTGAGTCAGATTTTCCTTTATACGCGCTTCTATAATAGCATCGTAAATAGCAAACTCGGGCTCAAGGGCATCGTATGCCTCTTTATACCCCGGCCTTTTCATAAGTTCGGCGTGGACTTCTTTGTGAGTTGTTTGTCCTTTGAGTTTCATGATAGCTATTATAACATGGATGTTATATCACGCAAGGTACTGTTTCGGGATATTCTGCGCGTATTCGATATCAGTTCTACGGATAGACCACCTCTTCTTAAAGAAAATATGAAGTAAAAGGGCTTCATCCTTGTGAAAAGCATACATAACTCGTATTTGCCTGGCTCCTTTGACTCTTAATTCAAATAATCCGCCGCCTATGCCTTTTGAGTGGGGCATCCGTAATTCATTTCCGCACTTTTCCAATATCTTAATAACTTGGTCGACACGTGAAGCCGTCTGGCTGTCTAAGCCTAAAATAAAATCTCTTATGCCGCCGTGTGTATAAATTATTTCCACGCAAAAAAATCATGTTAATAACGATAACATCTGTAATTATACCATCCGTGTCAAGAATTATGCGGCGATTCAATACGACCTCCGAGCGTCCTAACCTCCCCAAGCGCCCGTCTTGCCGTCTCTATCTCCTCCGGCGTCGTCGGCGGCTTGCCATGCCATTCATACTTGCGCTCGAATTCAGGGATGCCCTTTGAAGGAATTGTATTGGCGATAATGACTGACGGCTTATCAAATACCGCTTGAGCCACACCTATTGCACGGTCAATATCGCGGAAATTGTGGCCGTCTATCTCCTGCACATGCCAGTTGAATGCTCGCAATTTATCAGCTAAAGGATTGAGTGGCATTATATCTTCAGTAAAACCATCTATCTGTATATTATTTCGGTCGATTATGACTGTGAGATTCTGCAGCTTTTCTTTGCCGCCGAGCATGAATGCTTCCCAATTCATGCCTTCATCGAGTTCACCATCGCCGGTTAGACAGTAAAATTGTTTGCCGGACGAGCGACCATTATCCATTCTATCTGCTATGGCCATGCCGACAGCCTGCGACAATCCTTCGCCGAGAGGACCTGAAGAAGTCTCGAGCATCGGCAACCAATCGCGGTGAGGATGGCCCTGAAGGCGGCTGCCTAGCTTGCGCAAAGTCTTGAGTTCAGCTATAGGAAAATATCCAGCGTGTGCCATGGTTGCATAAAGGACTGGGCAAATGTGGCCGTTGGAAAGTATGAGCCGGTCGCGATACTCCCAATCGGGCTTCTTTGGATCGTGCTTCAGTGCGTGGAAGTAAAGGTATGTAAATATGTCCGCCATATCGAGAGGGCCGGCGGTATGGCCGGATTTCGCTTCTATGAGCGATTCGAGTATGGAACGGCGGATGTCGAGAGCTTTCTTCGTAAGAAACGCGATTTTTTCGTCAGTGAGAGGGGTTGTGGGCATCGCTATTATTATAACACTTTAGTTGACTAAAGCAGCTATGGTCTAGAGCATTTGAAATTCTGCAATAGCCGAAAGCGGATTCTCCGCTGCAAAAATGGCTGACCCGACAACGAGTCTATCTG
This sequence comes from uncultured bacterium, assembly GCA_963851055.1. GTDB lineage: Bacteria > Patescibacteriota > Minisyncoccia > Phycocordibacterales > PALSA-1337 > C7867-002. The sequence continues at coordinate 54,136 of CAWKMY010000003.1, forward strand.
CCCCAGCATCAATTAGCGAGCTCGCATTATCTAGTGAGACGCCGCCATCTACGGAAATGAGCAAGTCTGGAAAAGCTTTTTTAATAGCTGCCACCTTTTTGACCACTTTTTCATCAAAAGCCTGATGCTGGAATCCCACATTGTCTATGCCCATACATTGAACAAATTGGACCTTGCCTACAGCCACACCAAATTTCGGATCTTTAAGTATTTCGACTGGCGTATCTATATTCAAAGCCAAACCAACATCTATGCGGCCAACTAACTTTTCAACCGCTTCCGCAACATTCCCTTTCGCCTCTATGTGGATGATCACGCGTGCGGCACCAGCGGATACCCAGTCATCAACAATTTTCTCTGGATTATTCACCATGAGGTCGAACTCATAATCAACTTCTTCCCAAGCAGGCAATGCTTCATCTTCACGGATGATTTGCTCAAAAGTATTATCTTTCTTCTTGTACGGCCAAGTAAAGCTCGGCACGAAATGTCCATCGCATATGTCCACCTGCACGATCTTCGTCGCGCCTTTTATGAGACTGACTTTATCTTCGATTTCGGCGAAGTCCTGCGGTAGGATGGCGGGGATGATTTCTGCCATATTATTCAATTGAATCTATCTCCTCTATCCGTCTCTTATGCCTCTCTTCACCACTAAAAGGCGTCTCTAACCATTCTATAACAGCCTCTTTAGCCTCTTCTTCAGTAACAAATCCAGCACCAATAGAAAGGACATTTGCATCATTATGCTCACGCGATAATTTCAACACTTCATGATTGCCGCCATACCAGACCGCGGCTCTGACTCCGGGATATCTATTCGCAACGACGGCCTCACCTTCTCCGGACTTTCCGAATATTATCGCCCTTGAATGTCCACCCATGTCTTCTGCTATCTTCAGAGCCGCCTGCGACATGAATGCAGGATAATCGTCGTCTTCAACATATGCATGTGCGCCAATATCATCTATGGCAAAGCCTTTATCATGCAGGAAAGCCTTGATGGCTTCTTTCAACTTGAAGCCAGCATGATCTGAAGCGAGGATGATGGGATTATTTTTCATAAAGTAATTATAAAATGGTTGAAGTATCGCGTCTAGATTGACTGCTCAGTCTCCATTGATAGAATTATAGCATGCAAAATACAATCACATGAGCAGATTCAACCTTAAAAACCCGGAAGATTTTGCATCCGCCAGAACAAAGGCGGAAGTTTTTTACCATTCATTAGGCGAAGTCTATTGTCCGTATTTCAAAGAAAAGATCGCTTTCAATGCCAAGGGATGGGAACACTTGCAATTCAAGAATCGACAACGATCTAGGCCGCCAAATGAACAGTATGTTCGGTTCAAATTACTTCCGTTGGTACCGGATATCCTCTCTTTATCTCACACGCTTCAAGGGGTATGTCACACGAAAGGCTTTGAGTTAATGAACATTAATAGCCGATGGGACAACGTCTTGAAAGAAGTCACTTTCTGGGAATTCATGGCCGTAGCGGAAGACGTACGCATGCGAATAGTCATTAAACAGATAGAAGGTGGCAACAAATATTTTTTCAGCGTAATTCCCTTCTGGAAAATAAAGCCTTTGACCAATGAGAGGCTTCTTTATGGTTATTCTTCTCTATCTTCAGCCGACTAATCAAAAAACACCGCGAAGCGATGTCTTTTGAAAGCGTTTGGCTACAGCTTGGAGCCGTGAGAGGGCCTAAACCCTTCCAAACGCTGGTACCATGATATCACAAAATATTTTCACAATGCAAGGGCCTTGAAGCCAGCGTGGTCGGAAGCGAGGATGATAGGGTGGGATTTCATGTTATTAGATTTTATTGATTGTTTTTCCATAAATCCAGCCAATCACACAGCCGATAATAAACCATATTAATAAGTTTCCTATAACTGTGATGTGAAGAATACCAGGAATCAAATTCTGGATAGTATCTCTAGCAGAAAATGTGAGACCAACGAACAGCATTATAGCTACGTACCCAAGCAATACAATCACTCCGCCTCTTAACCAATATCTTTTTTTCATAGAATAATTTTATTTTACACCAACCTCCCCGCCTTTATGACATGATCCACCAATGTATACGTATACCCCATCTCATTGTCATACCAAGCCAAAACTTTAACCAAATTCCCACCAACGACGCGGGTAAAGGCCAGATCTGCTATAGAAGCATGACGATTACCGATGATATCGTGCGAAACTAGATCTTCTTCTGTGACTGTGAATATGCCATTCCAGCGAGGTGAGGCGGCGGCTTTCTTCAAAATGGAATTGACCTCTTCAGCAGTAGTATCCTTCTTGGAAATGAATGTGACATCGACGATTGAGCCTGTAACAACTGGTACGCGGATGGAAATGCCGTCGAACTTTCCTTTTAATTGAGTAGCGACCTGAGTGACAGCGATAGCGGCACCTGTCGAAGACGGCACAATATTCTGGGCGGCGGCGCGGCCTTCACGGAGATCTTTCTTGGCTGGACCATCGACGAGAGACTGTGAAGCCGTGTAAGCGTGAACCGTATTGAGCAAAGCTTTTTCAATGCCGAGCGCTTCATCAAGAATGGCTATTAGGGGCGAACCTGCATTGGTCGTGCAAGAAGCATTCGAGGAAATAGCGCAAGTCTCAAGCTTGTCCTCATTCATACCCATGAGAACGGTCACGCCTTTAACCCTGGAATCCGGAGCATCCTTGACTGGAGCGGTGACTACTACCCTCTTGGCGCCGGCGTCTATATGAGCTTGAGCTTTCTCTGAAGTAGTAAAGAGGCCGGTGGATTCGACGACAACGTCTATGCCCATGGATTTCCAAGGCAAATGGGTCGGATCTTTTTCACTGATGAATTGGACTTCTTGACCATCTATGATGAGCAAGCTCTTTGCTTCATCACAGCTGACTTCGAATTGGCTGACACCATATGCTGTATCGTATTTCAGCAAATAAGCGAAGTTCTTCAAACTACCAAGGTCATTGATAGCAACTAGCTCTATCTCTTCGCGGTCCTTGGCTATCTTGGCAAAGGCCCTGCCGATGCGGCCGAATCCGTTGATTGCTACGCGAGTTTTTTTCATAAATAAAGAAAGATTAGTCGGTTAAAGTTGTGGATTAATGGCTATGGAAATATTATAGCATAGTGTGTATACTCAAATATGGAATCTCAGGCATGGCGCTTGGGACTGAAAATACGGTTAACAAGAACGACCAACATTGAAAAATGAACATACCAGCATTGAATAAACCTGAAATGGCCAGACAGATTATAATCCGTGCGTTTGATGACCTGAGAGCGAGGACGGATCTCGAACTCCAAGACTTCAAGTGCACATCCGTCGGGAGATGGCTCGAATTCAAAGTGGTCTTGCACGGCGAATATTCTTTCCTGATGTATTTTGGGGCGACAAGGAAAGTATTGAGCCATTGCCGCAGAATGTGTCGCACTGGCCGCCGCTATGTGCAAGGTGTCGCCTTCGATATGAAACAAGGTTTTGAAGAACTTAAGAGAAAGATTGCCGAGCGCATAATTTCTGTCCGTCAAGCATTCTCATGCGGCAATCGGGCTGTTGTCAGCCACCCAGACGACGATGCTTTCGATCGTGATGAACCCAGTTTGGCTTTTGCACGCTAAACCCATGTTCCTTTCGAGCATGGCGCCACTACCGGCGCGTTGACCCAGCTCGGTATTTCAAATTTTAGTCTCTCATGCGCGACTCTCCCAGTCGCGCCTTTTTATTGCAATAAGTAATATTCCTTATTGGCCAAAACTGTAATGGCTACAATCAAGCTAACATGCAAGAATGGCTAGTCACCCTCGCCACCCACTATCCGTATATCATATACGGCATTATCGTTGTCGTGGCCTGCTCAGAAGGCCCATATCTGTCCATGATATGCGGCTTCCTCCTGCGCTTTGGCTATTTCGCATTCTGGCCACTTTACATAGCCCTAATGGTCGGCGACCTCATAGGCGACGTCATCTGGTATTACATAGGCAGGCATTATGGCCATCGCTTTATCGCTCGTTTCGGAAAGTATTTCAATATTACCGAGGATAATGTCGGCAAGGTTGAGCGAGTCTTTCATAAATACAAGCATTCCATCTTATTCATTTCCAAGATAAGTAATGGCTTCGGCTTCGCCCTGGTCACTCTGGTCACCGCCGGCATGGTCAAGGTGCCATTCTGGTTCTACATGTTGGTCAATGCCATCGGCCAACTCATATGGTCAGGATTGCTCATTGGCGTCGGCTACTTCTTCGGGCACTTCTATGAACAAGCAAATGGGATACTAGCCAAAATGGCTGTATTCGCAGCTCTGGTCGTAGTATTCGCCCTATTCATGGGTTATAGGAAATATCTGGCCAAGAAAGCGGCAAGCATTAACGTATGAATAATAAGCAATGCCCAATGATCATTGAAAATTGGTCATTAAATAATTAACATGATCTCCATCGTCATCCCAACATATAACGAAAAAGACGCCATCGAAGGCGCCTTGGCCCAATTCAAGTCCCTGACTTTGCCGCATGAAATCATTGTCACCGATGATAAGAGCACTGATAATACTGTCGAATTGGCTCGGAAATACAGCGTTACAGTCCTTGTTCCTGAATCAAAGCATATTTCAATATCGGCCAATAGAAACGATGGCGTAAGACATTCCAATGGAGATTTTCTAGTCTTCATAGACGCTGACAGCAGGATAAAAGAGCCGCAAGCTTTCTTCATCAGGGCTTTGAAAGACTTTGACGATGATCCGAATCTAGTAGCCCTAACAGGCAAGCTCAATGTATCACCAGAGCTTGAAACATTTGGAGACAAAATAGTTTATGCCATTTTCAATATAGTTCACCGAGTTAAAAATAATGTCCTGCATATGGGCGAAGCCCCGGGCAGGTTTCAGATGATGCGTCGAGACGCTTTCGATAAGGTCAATGGATATCGCGAAGACCTGATCACGCGTGAAGACGGCGACATGTTTGCCCGGCTTTCCAAAATTGGCAGAACTATGTGCGACCACAAGCTCGAGGTATTCCACAGCGGCAGGCGCGCGCACGCCATCGGCTGGCCGAAATTATTGACGATATGGATGGTAGAGACATTCTGGGTGGCCGCTTTCGGTACTACCAGATCCAAAAATTGGGAACGCTGGTGGGAAAAGGATGCTAAAGCGCGAAATAATTAAGCACGCGATTTATTTAAAAGTATTTAAAGATCATGAAAGTCTCCGTAGTCATACCAGCTCACAACGAAGAAAAGCGCATAGCAGGCGCCATTGAAGCACTGCTCAAACAAAATTATCATTGGTATGAGATCATCGTCGTAGACAATGCATCTATAGACAGAACAACTCAAATAGCCAGCCAATTCCCTGTCACTGTGGTCTATGAGGGACGCAAAGGCCTGTTATGGGCACGGGAACGAGGACGCAAAGAGGCTGACGGCGATATCATAGCCAATATGGACGCCGACTGCAGACCGGAACCAGACTGGATATCCCGAGGGCTTTCTCACTTTCGGAGCAAGGATATAGTGGCCGTGACTGGACCGTATGATTATCATGATAGCGGAACATTCTTCAGATGGTCTTCGCTTGCGGCTCAGAGATTTATATACAGGCCAGTGTCTGCCATATTGCAGTCTAAGATGGTCAATAGCGGCGCAGTCCTGATCGGCGGCAACAACTTCATCCGAGCGGAAGTTCTGGAAAAGATGGGCGGATACAATACCGACCTTCTTTTCTACGGAGAAGACACCGACACGGCTAAGCGTGTTTCCAAGCATGGTAAGATAGTCTTCAGCCCAAAAATGGCCATAAAAACTTCCGCCAACAGATTCAAATCAGAAGGCTTCATAAACATTACGGCGAAATATTGGTTCCATTTCCTCAAACATATAGTAAAAGGGAAGGCGGTAAAAAAGGCAGATTCTGGTAAGAAAAAGGCTAAATAAAAAGACCGCTTGAGTGAACAAGCGGCTTGTGCTTTACGGCGCTTCCTGCTATAATACTTCACGCACTTAACTATTAATCAAATTAACCATGTCTACCCGTAAATCCAACACAACAGGAGATGACACGGCTTCCCTATTGATGTCCTTCACCAGGTCGCTACACCAGCATGTCCGGGCCACTTCGCCGGAGTACTCATTTCCCTGCATGAAGACGATGATGGTCGCCCGCGATCACGGTAACCCTACTATGACCCAAATAGCCGAGGAGATCGGTGTCTCTTCTCCTGCAATAACAGCCATCATCGATCGTCTTGTAGAAGACGGCGAGATGACGCGAGAAGAAGATCCGAGTGACAGGCGCGTGGTTCGAGTCTCCATGACTCCGCGCGGTAAGACGACTCTGGAGAAGTCCCTTAGGATTTGGCATAGCGCTATTACAGAGAGATTATCGGTATTGTCGAAAGTTGAACGTGAGAACTTGGCAAGCACTCTGAAGAAGCTGGTCGCGGCATAATTATCATCGTCTTTAATAGAGCATAATAATCACATGGACCTGAAACAAAAATACATATGGATCGGCATCGGCATAGTCGTTGTCGCTATAACGGTAGTCGGCATCATTTACGCATTTTCCAGGCACACATTGTCATACAGTACGGCGACAGTAGAGAGACGCGACCTCGCGGAAACAGTTTCAGTGACGGGAAATGTGGCGGCAAGCCAGACCGTATCTTTGGCTTTTGGCCTTCAAGGCAGGATAGCCGCCGTGAATGTCCAAACCGGAGACACGGTCAGCAAAGGCGAAGCTCTGGCTTTACTCGATCAGAACTCTATACAAGCCGGACTAGACGGAGCTGAAGCCGATCTAGACGCCGCACAAGCGCAATTGGCCAAACTTCAGGAGGGCGCCAGACCGGAAGAATTGGACATATATCAGCAAAAATACAGCGATGCCTCTACCGCTCTCATCGTAGCCATGAACAATGCCTATCTACAGGTGAATGACGCCATCATAAACAAGACTGACGCACTATTCACCAACGGAGGCACGGTCAATCCCGTCATAAATATAAGGACCCAGAGCGTGACGGAACAGTTGAATATAAATCAGGAAAGAGTGGCCTTGAAAGACACTCTAGACACTTGGAAGAGCGCTCTCTCGACGCTCTCCGCAGCCAATGTCGAAGGTGTCGCAACCTCGTCGGCCTCATTTGATTCGGCAAGAACTATCGCCGCGAACGCCCTTTCCAAAGCTCAGATATTCCTCAGCGACTTGAGCTCTATAGCCGGAAACATGTCAGTCGGCAATTCCGGACTTTCCCAAACGCAAATATCAACCGATACAGCCATAGTCAATGCCGCCAGCCAGGAAGTGACTGGTACAACCAATGCGGAAACGACTGCGGACGCAGCCTGGAGTTCGGCCAGGGATTCTCTTTCTCTGGAACAAGCCGGATCGCAAAGCCAAGATATCCAGTCGCAGCAGGCCGCGGTAGCCAAAGCTCAAGCTGAAGTAGAGTTGTATAAAAGCGAACTTACACAAAGCACTATCGCAGCTCCGTTCGACGGAACTATCACCGAAGTCAGCATGAAAGTAGGACAAACATTCGTCCCGGGCTTGTCCGCGGGTGAAGATATCCAATTAGAGAGCTCTCCAGACTTCGAAATAGACGGCTATATGCCTGAAAATGATGTGGGTATAGTGGCCGCCGGCGACACTGCCACCGTTACTTTTGACGCTTATGGAGCCAATTCCGTATTTCCGGCATATATATCATTGGTTGATCCTGCCGAGACCGTGGTGAACGGAGTAAATTCATATAAAGTCACCTTGCGCTTCCCTACTCCCGATGCACGCATCAAATCAGGTCTAACGGCCAATGCCGTTATCACCGCCGCCACGGCCACAAACGCTCTGGCTGTGCCTTCCAGCGCTCTCATCACCAAAGGCAATCAAATATTCGTCTTGGCGAAACGGACGGATGGTTCATTCACTGAACAAGCCGTCACCACGGGTATTTCGAGCGGAGATGGATATACTGAAATAACTTCTGGTCTGAACGAGGGAGATGCTATCGCCAGCTTCGGCGGCAGCGCCGATAACAGCGCCAATAATTATTAATATCACGAATTATAATAATCATTAAACATAGATCATATGGGAAAATTAACTCAAAACATATATGTCATGACATGCTTGGCCGCTGTAATAGTGATCGGAGGAGCGGCGGGCCTGGCTTACTGGATAATATCTATGGGAAATATTTACACCGACGCCGCCATTATATCGGCTGATACGACCAACATATCTCCATCCGCTCCTGGTACGCTAGAACAAGTCTTGGTCAATGTAGGAGATGAAGTTGGCCCAAATACAGTAGTAGCTCGCGTGGGCAACGAGCTCTTGAAAACCGGCGACACGGAAAGCGTGATCGTCGAGACGGATACAGCCATAGGTACCGCCGTCACTCCGGCTACTCCGGTAGTTCAAGTGATCGATCCTGGAAGTCTACGAGTAGTAGCTAGTGTAGACGAAGACAAAGGATTGAGTTCGATCAAGCTCGGAGATCAAGTGGTCTTCACTGTGGATGCCTTCGGCTCGCAGAAATTCCAGGGCATTGTGGATGAGATAAGCCCGACCGCCAAACAAGAGGACGTGGTCTTCAATATCTCCGACAAGCGCCAAACCAACCAATTCGACGTAAAGATCCGCTTTGACACGAATACCTATCCGCAACTGAAAAACGGCATGTCAGCCAAGGTGTGGATATATAAATAAAGCTTCTGATGAAGAAGAGTAACCTCCAATGGCTTGTCCTGTTAACCGTCATCATCGGGACTTTTCTTGGCCGCTTGGACCAGACCATCGTCAACTTGGCATTGCCCAAGATGATCAATGATTTCGGCATCACAGTTACTTCCGCTGGCTGGATAGCCACGGCCTACATTATAGCCAACGCGGTCTTCGTGCCCGTATGGGGTAAGCTTGGCGATACCATCGGCCGCAAGAAGGTCTATATATTCGGTTTCGTCATGTTCATAGTGAGCTCTGTCTTCGCCGGTTTGGCATGGAATTTCCCTTCCATGATAGTCTTCCGCGTCATGCAGGCTATCGCCAGTTCTGCTGACTATCCCACGGCTATGGCCATATTGGCGGTGACTTTCACCGACTTCAAACAGAGAGGCCAGGCTCTGGGCATATGGTCTTCGGCTTTCGCCGCTTCGGCTGTGCTAGGACCCTTGATCGGTGGCCCGCTCATAGACAATTTCGGCTGGCGCTCGATATTCCTCCTGAACTTGCCTGTCGGCCTCATAGGTCTAGCCATGGCTCTGGCTTTCGTGGAAGAATCCGTCTCTGATAACAAGACTCGCAAATTTGACTGGTGGGGTGCCATCACTCTGGGCGGAGCATTGGCGTCGCTGGTCATGGTCCTAGACCAAGGTACAACTTGGGGCTGGACATCCATGAACAGCATGCTCTCATACCTCGGTATCGCGGTATTTTCCATAGCTTTCGCCGTCATCGAGCGCAATCATGCAGAACCTATCGTCGATTTCAAATTCTTCAAAAATGAGACCTTCACAACAGCCCTCATCAATAACTTCATCATATTCATGGGAATGATGGGTAGCGTATTCATCATACCTATATTCGCTCAAACATTTCTGGGTATGACAGCCACGGAAGCAGGTTATCTCTTCATACCAATGGCCATCGGCATGATGATAGCCGCTCCTATAGGCGGTCGACTTATCGGCAAAGTCAAACCAAATTATATTATAGCGGCCAGCACATTTGGCGCTGCCGTGAGCATATATCTCTTCTCTATCCTGCTCGACCCGCGCTCTGGAGCCTTGGATATTATCGTTCCCCTTTCTATGATGGCCTTCTCTATGGGCTTCGCCATGGCCCAGAGGACGAGCCTCATAACCAATTCCGTGCCGACGGCTGAAGTTGGCGTTGCGTCATCCATATTGGCTTTGGCTAGAAATATCGCTGGAGCAGTCGGTATAGCCATATCCGGCACTATCATAAACAATATGAGCAACAATATCGTCGTCAACATAGCTCGTTATAGCACACTGCACTTAACCAATCCTTCCCAGTTGTCCACGGCTATAGGTCTGATGGAACTCAAGGCTCAAGTGTCTGCATATGCCATGGTATTTAACATATCGGCCATAGTGGTATTCGTAGGCTTCATCGCGGCTTTCTGGATCAAGACCAAGCCGCGCGAAGGTGCTCCCGATCCTGTGGCTGAACAGGCGGCTATGATGGTTGAGTAATTACTGCGTAGTCGTCGAAGCGGAAACCGAAGCACCTAATCCTTTATCGCTGCCAACAATGATCTTGATGATGGCTTGAACATCTTTCTCCGCGGCTTGAAGATCGCTCTGGGCCGTCTGGACCTTCGTGCGAGCATCTTTCAAAGCGGCAGTGTTAGAAGCGACTACAGTAGTGTCGCCATTATCCGGCTGTAATGATGAAGTTTCCGTTACAGCAGTATTGGCTTCCGTCGTGGCATCAGCTGTTTTTGAAGTTATATCGGAAAGATCAACTTGAATGGTAGCATTGGAATTCAATGTCGCATCTGATGAGATCCTAGTCTGGATCTTTGTCACAACGGTACCGACCATGCTGACGATATTCAAGATACGATCGGAAGCGGCCGATATCTGGGCTTGAGGTTCGATCAAAGCATACACGCGATAAGATTTGGTGATGGACGCAACATCAGTTCTAAGACTTGTCGTGGACGTATCGCCGTTGACTTGAGTCTCAAGATTGGTGAGTGTGGTTATTTCCGTTTGGATAGAAGCGGCGAGAGAAGCCTGTTCAGAGCTTGAAAGCTTCTTCATACTCTGGATGCGGGTCAAAAGCTGATTCAAGCTGGCTATACGCTGGCTGATCATATTGTCTCCGCGGCCTTGGACGTATTGCATACGCTCTTCCGTCGTTGATCCTGTGCGAGCGGTTGTGGAACCTATTCGGGCGTCAATGCGACCTGAAAAAGGACGCGTACTTGAGCCCATTCTCATGGTGGTAGAAGCATATATGCCGGCTCGAATGCCTCGCACTGAAGCACTGATAGCGGTATTGACGCCGACACCGACAGCGGCGCTTTGGTCGGTTTGGGCGAATGCCGGAATACCGGCCATGAATATGGCGGCTGCGGCAAGAGAAGTTGCTGTTGCTATAAGTTTGGTTTTCATATTATTGCGTTGATGAATTATTAACGCTCTGATTGACATTGGATGAATCGGAGTTCAAACCGTTCATCTGTGAATTTATGGATGATGCGTCGCTCTGTAAGGCTGAATCAGAAGAGTCCGAGGAAGAAGTGGTCAGGCCTGCTTCAGGAGCCGCGGCTGTAGTCTGAGCCGACGAGCCGTTATTGGAGGCGGAGGTCGAAGGCGAGGCAACGGCGGCAGCGCTTTGATCTGACGGCACTTGCGGCGCAGAAGACGATGAAGCGCTATACCATACCCAGCCGATGATAATGATGACGATGAGGACCACTAGGGCCGTTATCGTCTTTGCTGTATTTGACATATGTATTGAAATTAACTTGTTAATTAATGCTAACGCAAGGATCATTCTACCACATCCTACTTGTAGTCAAGACGTACTGGTGCAAGACTTATTACCAAAGCACAAAATGCTGGTATAAAAAACGCACCCGGTTAAGAGTGCGTACCGCTTCCAACGATTTTTTGGAAAGCGGAGCTGATGCGGCCTCGCCTTTGAAAATAGATAGCTCCAAGCTCATATAGCCTGTCTATCATCTCCTTGCTCGTCTTCTTTTTGTTTGGCTGCCTAGGTTTCTTGGCTATGTTCCAGGCATCCACTTGTGCAGACATCGGAAACTTGACCAAAACTTTCAATATCTCCATGGTTATCCGATCACGATTATCTGAAGGCAGCTCCAGAAGCGGCCGGAGCGCCGGTTCTAGCTTGTCTACAGATCCGATTGCGGATACAAAGGCGCTGTATTCCCTCAATTCCCTAGCTATTTCGCCCTTGTTTCTCCCCGCCTTCAATTGTCGGCGTATCGCCTTCGAAAGGTCGAATGCGCTTCTACTGCCGCCGCAATGTTTATCCATGTAATCGATTATACAACGGCTGGTCTGCCAAACCGGTTTGAGACAGGCCGATTTCGGCATGTATGTCGGAATAGGTGCTGCCTTAACCGTAAACCTTTCCACTGTGTTACTGGATACTGCATACTCGGATTTCCCTTTAGGTTGGGCTTCTGCTGACTGGCTCGCTGGTTCGGTCGGCGGCACTGTCGCCTTTTTAAGCGCTCTTTTGAACGGCACTATTGGCGCTGTTGATGCAATCGCTTTGCGAGTTTCCAAGATGTATCCAATCATGGCTTCCGCCGTTGATGGCAGAGGCATTTCGATGTGACCAGGCACAGAACAATCATCATTAATTTTCGACAGTGGAGTCCTCTCGTTCGATCTATCGGCGGCGTTACCGTCACCGGCGCAGAATGCTCCTGACTCCGGTATTACCGAGATAGATGACTCCATGGCTTTGATTTCCCAATGCGACACTTCTTCACCCTCAATGGTTATTTCCGATTCAGCCCCTTCTCCAGGAACAATGAACTGGACACGACCGGAGTCGATATCTTTAGGCCTGCCGCCAGAAATATGGACAAGCCGACAAGGTTTGAAAGCTTTTTCGGGATGAGACTCATATTCGATCACGAAAACGCCATCTTTTCGGGATATTGGAGCAACAGCGGTAACATGACCACCCGAGCGAGAAATGGACACGAATCCCGCTTCACGCAGGAATGTTTCGGCGGAAGACTGACTTTCCGTGTAGGCATCAGGGATGCTCACAGATATTACCTCCAGCAGAACCTTAGTCCCGCCAGATTTGGACGTGACTGATTTTTTCATTTTCATAGGTGCTATTGGTTTGGTTGTGGTTTGTGAATCTAGAAAAACCCTACCATGAAAAAGAGTGGGAGGCAAGATTATTGAATTCAGCGAATTTAGTGAACTTAGCGTAGCCGAAATAAATCAGTTTACGTCCATGTCTTCGGCTATGGATCGGAGTTTCTCGATAGCCTCGGGGCCACCGTCCGCGAGCAGTGATTGGAGGTAGGCGAAATCAGGCTCACCATGTTCATTGCGCCAGTCTCTCATTCCATCAGTATTATTTTCTGGGTCCATAGGGTCTAAGTATAGCATTTATATGCCATGTCTGATTGGTAAGATCGTACGGGAGGAAGTTGGAACCATTATGAACCGGAAACTAGTCGGCGGTTCTTTATAAGATCATATAAGTATAAGATGGAGAGGGTTATGAGCACCCCCAAAAGTCCAAAGGTCAGATCGCCCATCGTGTCACTGTTGCTTGGTTGAGCGAGAAGATTCGGGTAGATCAAATTTATATGGAGTATATCCATTCTAAAGTGATCATAAGAGAATTCTAAAATCTCCCAGACGACGCCGATGAGAGCGGCGATCCCCATGATCACTAATGCTTGCATCCATTTCTTATGAGAGAAAGCTGCCGCCTCCGGATAATAATGTCGAATCAAGAGGAGAGATACTGCGATGATTATTCCGCTTAAAAAATGAACAAGAGCGTCATAGCCGAAAAAACCGGCATTGCATCCCAGATACGTATAACATTTATCATTACTCATGAGATGGAACCAGAAATCTCCGCTAAGTAAAGCAAAAATGTATATTGGCAAAAGGACCATGAGAACAATCCCTAGACGAGATCTGGTTTTAGAACTTGGCATTGATGTTGTTTTTATTATATCTTAACTTATGCCAAATTAATTTGCTGGCCGGATGGGACGCTGTTGGAACCTATTTAGCTAGGATTTCTTCCCTATAATCTGAAGCCACGTGGTTTTACCTACCAATTCGCTATTTTCGTATACAATGCTCAATCCAAGATCGAAAAAGTGTTTCTTTAATTCATCCAGAGTGAAATAGCTGAAAAACCTCTCGTATTGATACCCGTAATCGTTTTCTTTTAGCACTTCTTCATCCTTTCCATCTGGTCTCGTACCTTTTACCGCTACATACAGATATCCGCCGGATATAAGGCATAATAATAGTCCTTTTAAAACATCAGAGATCTCTTTTTTAGGAATATGTAGAAGTGAGGCTTGTGCAAAAATACCGTCAAATTTGATACCAAGATTACTAACATCTTTCATATCCATTACATGAAATTGGGCACCGGGTACTTCTCTCTTAGCAATCTCAATCAATTTTTCTGAAAAATCTATGCCGGTAACATTTAACCCTTTACCCGTAAGATATTTTGACTTAACTCCAGCTCCACAGCCAACATCAAGAATTTTCTTTTTATCTTTCAGAAATGAAATAAAAGTATTAGTTCCATCAACCCACCAATCGTCTCCCTTATGGTCATTGAACCAATCGGTTGCAATTCTATTGTAAGTATCTTTAAGATTCATATAATTAAAAGATTAATAATCTATTCAATAATGGGTAATTGATTAGAATTTGAAGAAGATGGTACTGGAGATTCTTGTTGAAGAACTTGTGGTTCAGTCAGTGGTAGTGGTTGCGCGGCCTTAAATATATTTTCTAATTCTGAATCTAAAGTAATATACATGTCAGACAATTTCGCTAGTTTTGTTTGAATCTTCTGTGAGCTATCGAGAGCTGTAAGATAGACATTACCACCAAGATTCTGAACTGCCTCGAATAGTGGGATGTAATCCCTGTCATTTACTAGAAAGACAATATTAGACGCACGTCCTCCAGCAAGAAGTAGCAGTACATCACATATTAATTTACTATCAAGCCCTTTCTCTGAGCGTGTAAAATAATCACGATATTCCGGCGAAAGTTTTTGCAGCTCGTCATCTGGGACAGCGTCAAGATTTTCTCCACATTGTTTGATCTGCCAATGATTTTTTGCGCCAGGCTCAGTTTCATTCGGTGTCTCCAACATTGTTTGCAATCTTTTATCATTTTGCTTGAAATAATAAACTACACGAATTGTAGTACCTACCCATAAAGACCATTTGCGCATTAGCGCTTCTGTTAGGCGTTGTATATCCAATTTCCTGCTATTAAGAGTCGGTTTTGTCCTCCATATCTCAAAAATACTGGAAAATAAGTGAGAGCCATCTATTATAAAATAACCTTTATTTTCCATAAATTATTTAATGCCACATAATGGCCTATACTTTGTCCTTATAAGTCTTTCAAGTAACAGCCTGAAGTTCTGATCGTTGCTTATGTAAATAAATAAGCCGGTATCATTACATCCATTACTATACCAGCAGGCCTTTCTTTCGTGGTTAATTAGTCGTGAATTTATATCGTTTGTTTCTCCAACGTCCACAACCTGATTTCTCCCATTTAAGATAATATACACACAGCCAAAATCTCGGTTAAATTTCCGAGTGTGATAGTACGGTCCTGTAAATGTATATCCCTCAACTTGAATCGCCATAATTTTGGAAATTTTCTAATTTTTATTGAATCGTTTGAAGTATGTATCAATCTCATCCCGGAGTTCAATACCAACCCTCTCAAAGCAATCAAGTAAGTCTTTGTATGTTCCCTTACCTCCAAGAAAATCCCAGAATTCATCTGCGACTTTGAGCTCATTTTCCAGATCAAGCATGCCACGCATTGTCCAGCGAGAATATTGTTCCGGCTCGTAAGGATTATAAGGAATAGCTATAAAAGTATGCACCTCTGCTTCCGGCTTGTTCGCCAAAATCACAGCCACCCACTCAAGCAGTGTGCGCTTGAATTCTTTAAAACCACCAGCATTTGGCTTTGCCGTTTTAATATCAAATAGATAAAAGGCACCGTCTTTTGATTCAAACATCAAATCTACTTTTGTCGGCTTAACAGTTACCATCTTCCCTGTCTGGCAAACTTTTCTTATTCTCTCAATCTCTTTATTCTTATCGGGGGTACTCGTAGCAGTTGTAAGTCCATCTATAATTTTCTGAATCTCGCCTTGTGCCGCGGTACTGATCAATTCACCAGCTGTAGCTTGAGCAGTAGCCATTTTGAAATTCTTTTGTGCTAGAGCTAGGCCAACCGGCTCGAAAATACTGCTACCAAAATTGGTATTGAGTGAATGGATAAAAGAATACAACGCCAGTCTATCCTTTCCCAATAATCTGGTATGGAAAGGCATTGATGCCGGCTCCGGATTATAGTTCTGAAACTTATTGCGTAAACTAGCTTTTAATGTTTCCTCAACGGCTTTGATTTGTTCTTTAGATAAAGTCATGATTATTTGAGTTTAAAATGGAAAATAATTTCTGAATAAGGGGTGCGATCACGCTCGGTTCGATTCAATACCGGCCTTTTGAATTGATTGACTATTTTCATGCCGGTTTTTTCAGCAATCTGTGGATATAGGTTGTATTTATCATTCGCAACCAAGAATATATCCGGATTGTCAGTAAAGTATTTCTTGCAATTATTGAGAACATCTGCAATCCCTTGAACATAAGATTGCTTAGCTTCAAAACCTTGACCTTTATAAAGTGGCCCTATTTCAAGATCGTCTTTACGCTTAAAACCGAGCAGATCATAAGCATAAGCGTGTTGCTCGTGATAGTCAATTTGACCAACGTATGGTGGTGAGCAAAATATGCCGGAAATTTTTTGTTTCTTCAATAATTTTGCAAACTCGGGATTATGCTTTTCTACCACCTCAAATATGTTTACTTTTCTAGAATCACCAGCAATAGCTGAATAATGAACAGGCTTACGCAACCGATCGAACTCCTTCACTCGGCTCAATGTATCAAAAGCATAACGATTGAGCATTGCTTTAATCGAAAAAAGTGGTTTGCAGATTTTTTTATGTTTGAAACAGTAATAAGTCGTCAGTTGAGGTTCCTTGAGCGTAGCGAGATCGCTATGTGTCGTAGCTCTACATGATCGGATTGTTCGACTAAGAATAAGAGCCAGCATTTTTCTTGCTTTCAAATCTTTCTCAGACTTTACCGCCCTGAAAACGTGATCAATCTCTCTGCGAACACTATCCATAAACCATTTATCTAGAAATGATTTGGATATATCCTGCTTAATTTTCACAGAATATTTCTTAAGAAGATTTTGGTAAACTGGCAGGAATTCTTTTTCTTTTTTCACTGCAAATACATCTTCATTGACATTATTTTGGTTCATCTCATATTTGTAGTCAGATCCAGGAAAATACTTATTGTTGAATTTAGCAAGTTCTACGAGTAATTCTTCCTCAAACTCATGAATCTTATTATCGTGTTCAAAAGTCTGAAGCGCATCTATCATCTTTTTTATCGCCTTTTGTAGATACTCGTGATCATAATGCGTAGCTTTACAGCTTGCTATCATGCAGTTAAATTCTGATACATCTATGCCTACAGAATGAATTCCACTCTCAATAGATTGTATTATTGTTGTGCCGGATCCAAGAAATGGATCTAGAATAATGTCACCTTGCTTGAAATATACCTGTCTCTTGAAATCGTCGATATGACTATCAACGAAATACTCAACCAATTGAGGAATAAATTTGCCCTTGTATGGATGAAGACGGTGTACATGCTTGGTCGTATCTTTTTCTCTCAGATTATCAAATGAAAGTGCCCAGTTTAGATCATCGCCTAACTTTTTTTTCCAATCAGCTTCACGCTTAGTGTTAGAAGATTTGTAATACCCCTTTAAATCATTGGTGTTGACCATCGTTGAACCATTTTCTCCATGCTTTTTAACCTTGCCATATTGAACAAGGTAGGAGATATTTGCGGGTGTAACCTCTTTTTCGAGATAATCAGTTGCCCACTTTGATGCTTCTGGAATAGTTATTAATGGCATGCCACAAGTTTACCATTTATTTTAAAATCAACGAAATTTCGCCTCCCGTTCTACCGCCTTTGGAGGGTAGGTGGTGCGCGAGACGCTTGGCAGATAAGGGCGCGTTGACCTCCGCCCGTCACTACGGATGTTGTTCGCGCCTAGCTCATGTTGGCATGGCGAGAGCGGCCGACTGTCTGTGTGTTACAGACTGTCGGGTAAGCGGAGCCATGCGAACAGGAGCGTAAGGCGCGCCACAATCGTTATTAGGGCGGAGGTGTACGCGCCCGTACTCTCTCCTGCCACGCGCTCTCGTGCAAGCGGCCGCGCACGACCTGCCCGGAAAAGGCGGTTGGAGCGGGAGGCACCACAGGCACTTCATGGTTTTGACTTAGGGGCCAGATAGATGTAGATTAAATACGTTATGAATAACCAAATCTCAACAGCTATCCAACAGATCGGTCATATCGTAGACGCATGGATTCCTATGAAAATTAAATACGATAAGACGCCGGGAATTTCGATTGCCATTTCTCATGGCGGTAAAATTATTTACGCGAGAGGTTTTGGTTTTGCAGATGTTGCACATAAGCAAAAAGCGTCTGCCGAAACTTTGTATCATATTGCCTCGCATTCAAAAATGTTCACGGCGGTTGCTATTATGAAGCTTGTCGAGGAAGGCAAGCTCAGGCTCGATGACCATGTTTCTGACTATATTGACTGGTTTAAGGCAAAGGCTAAGCATAGCGATTCATCTCATATCACGCTTCGCCAATTACTGTCACATACGGCAGGTGTCTTTCGTGACGGTGATACGCCACATTGGGAAAACGGCAAGTTTCCAAAAGATTTGAAGAAATCTTTTTCTTCCAAGTCATTAGTCATCGAAAATCTGACTACATTTAAGTATACCAATTACGGCTATTCACTTTTGGGATTGGTGATTGAAAAGGCCTCTGGAATGTCGTATGAAGAATATGTGACAAAAAAGATTCTTAAGCCACTCGGTATGAAAAATACGTATGTAGATTACAAGAAAGAAATAAAACACATAGCTACCGGGTATGGTTCTGAAACACCGGATCAAAAGAGAATAGTTTTTAGCCATTACGCCACAAATGCTTATGCACCAGCCACAGGCTTTGTTTCAAACGCAACTGATCTGATAAAGTTCATATCATCTCTTTCGCTTAATCATGACTCACCACATGTCATCAACAGAGAATCTGTTAAAGAGATGGGTAGACCCCATGCCAAGACGGAAGATGGCGATGAATATGGATTAGGTTTGGATATAAGCTATCTTGATGGCCGAAAAATCATAGGACACGGAGGCGGTTTCAATGGTTTCATCACGCGTACCGCTTTAGACACAAAAAATGATATTGGCGTTGTCGTCCTCACAAATACTTTGGGTTCAAATGCAAGCCAGATAACAGACGGGTTGTTGGATTCTATTGATCGGATCATAAATAAATCTAAAGACTACTCCAGCCACTCAAAAATATCTTATGCGAAATATGAAGGTATATATCGAAGCGTTTGGGGAGACAGTGTGATA
Source organism: uncultured bacterium (assembly GCA_963851055.1). GTDB lineage: Bacteria > Patescibacteriota > Minisyncoccia > Phycocordibacterales > PALSA-1337 > C7867-002. Next base: position 73,483 of record CAWKMY010000003.1, read on the forward strand.
TCTAGAGCTAAAGATATCCTGATAAGCTATGGTCCTAAGACTAATAATCCCTTAAAGGGCGCTCGTAGATTTATTCCTACTTCGTCACCACACACTTTCGTAATGAAATCCAAATACGTTTACGGTTCGTACGATGAAGAGGCGGTATTCACAAATTTTAAGAACGGAAAAGCCCAAAAATTACTTGAGGCTTCTATGCCACTGAAAAGAATACAGTAAAGAGGAGCCACTTACTTCTTCTTTATCTTGACTTTGCCTACTGCCGGCAACAATCCCGAAGCAAATTGGGCAAGCGGATTGGTGTTCATGAAATCCATCATATTCAGAGTTGCCTTTTGAATATCTTCCGGACTTCCTTTCATAGATTTGGTAATACCTCTACAAGATTTCAAATAGTTTGTATAGGGAATCGACATCGAACCAATTCATAGCATCGAGAAAATTCGATCCGTCGAAATACCTTATAGCTTTGCCGATTTCCATGTCGGTGATTTCATCATAGCCGTTAGTGATAGTCACCCCTTTCTTTTTGAGGTTGTTCAGATAATTCGGGATATGCTTGTCAATGTAATTCAGGATATACCAGCCCCAGCGTTCAAACTCAATCTTCAATATTTTTCCATCGTTCAATAGGTAGATCTTCTTCGAAATCAGAGCGAGACCTTGTCCGAGATCTTGGCGAACCGCGGGTCTGAAAGCGTCTTCAAATAGCTCAAAAGAACAGCGAATAATTGCTGTGGCAGGATATCTCTCTGTTTGCCGACAAACGCACCTTCAAAATCTTTAATATCCCCTTTCTTGGATCTTTCCTCCACCTTTAAATTTTCCGGTCTTGTAATATTTATCTTCCGCCTGCACTGTTTTGATATTCTTCAAGTCCTCGTCCATCACTCTCACGGTGGCATCAAGGATTCTTGTTTGCCTAGAGTGACGTCAAAATCCAAGAGCAAGCTGATCAAATATTTATTTATCAAGATCATCGCCTACACTCACCGCTTCTTTTTGTTCCATACGGAATTTCTGGACAAAATAGGTGAATTTTTTCTGCAGGTCTATCCTTCTTGATCTGCTTCTCGCCACTACTGGTCTACAATGCTCCCTGCATCGGTAATGTTTATCAGACAACTCCAATTCATGCCCAGATTCGCAAATACAAACTGCCTTTCTTGAAAAATGGCATAGGCTCAATTCCTATTTCTTTGATAGTTTGTTTTCTCCTTCATTTTAATGAAAAATCCACAGACAAAATCCTTACTTTAAGCCATTCTCAAAATCTCAAAAGCATTTCCGCGAAACTCACCCTTTACGATACACCCATGCAACAGTTTAGCCAATTACTAGAGCAGAGGGTCGTCGATTACTTCAAGCGCAAATACGGCTTGGAGATTTCGCCTGCTACCGCACAAGAATATCTTAACTCTTTTGCCGAATTGTTTCTAACCTGTGCAAGGTCAAGGAGAGGAAGCGTCCCGTCCAGCCAACGCTTTAGCGCGGCGGACGGGACGCGTATGACTTGCTAGTTAACTAACATAATCAGATAGACATGGGCTACAACAAATTTATCAAATCCGGTAACACATTAGAAATATACTCATATGAACGATCTATCGAAATTCGTGAAGGACAACGCCGAGGTCATAAAGGCAGAAATGGTCTGTCGGGTGTGGCTTCTGGTGGAAGCAATTCATTATCACCCCAAGAATTCGAAGGAAAGCGCAAAGATAACGCGTCCCGCGCATCTATGGCTTTTAGACGGCTTATCCTATCTAACCTTGGAGGATCTGAATTACCTATACTCATTACTTGTACATACAAAGAGAACCAAACTGACATCAAGCAAGGATACTCGGATTTCACAGCTTTTGTCCAAGCTCTACGATATAAATACGGACCACTTTTCAGGTACATCGCAGTACCAGAATTTCAAGCGCCGTGGAGCCGTTCATTTCCACGCTCTGTTCTGGGGGCTACCCGAAACCACGGTTGAAACAGAGAGATATACCAGATTGGTTGCGGGGATGTGGGGACACGGATTCGTCTACGTCAAAATGACCGACGGCAACGAAAAGCTATCATCATATCTTGCAAAATATATGGCTAAATCATTCATAGACTACAGATTGAAAAATCAGAAGGCATATACATGCTCTCGTAACCTTCTTCGCCCGCAGATCGTCGGCGGTATATCTTCATACAGCATTGATTGCTATTTGCAAGAATGCGGGGTGAAAAAACCGGAGGTTGATAAGTCTTACGATACGCATTGGTTAGGGCGAGCACGACACAGGATTTACCAACTAGAATAAATTCGAGTATAATATTCTCATGATTTTAGTTAAATCAAAAATTGGTCCAAGTAAAATCGAAGGTATCGGTTTATTTGCAGATGAGCCTATTAGAAAAGGGACTAAAGTGTGGGGATTCGAGCCAAAACTGGATTTGGTACTCTCGAAGGATGAGGTTGAGAAATTATCGCCAGCTGCGCGAGAACAATTTTATAGATATGCTTATCTCGACAAAGTTCGACAAAAATATTTGCTGTGCGGTGATGATGCAAGATTTTTTAACCACTCGGATAGACCAAACTGTGATGAGACTACTGATAATGATTCAACCTTTGCGCTAAAAGATATTGACGTCGGCGAAGAATTGACAATCAATTACGGCGAATTTTACGGAAATATGAACGAGCATCCAGAGATCGAAAAAACAGCGGTCTTATAGAGTTCAGAAAATTTCTATTATCAACCTAAATTATTTAATTTCATGAAATATATACTTTACTGCCGAAAATCCACTGATACTGAAGACCGCCAAGTGCTTTCTCTTGATTCACAAGAAAAGGAGCTTTTGGCTATTGCGGAGAAGCTGAATCTGAAGATCGTAAAGGTATTCAAGGAAAGCCGCACTGCCAAGGAAGCAGGTCGTCCCATTTTCAATGAAGTGATTCAAATGATCAACGCCGGCAAAGCTGATGCTATTCTCTGCTGGAAACTAGACCGCCTAGCTCGCAACTTCTTGGACGGTGGACTCATCATGGATATGCTCCAGAAAGGCATCATTAAGGAAATACGTACCTACGAAGCCGTTCATCTGCCTAACGAGACATCATTCATCCTCGCCATGCAATTTGGTATGGCTAATCAGTACAGCCGTGACCTAAGCGTCAATGTGAAGCGTGGCAATCGTGAGAAATTATCCCGTGGCGAATGGCCGAATCATGCTCCGTTCGGATACCTGAATGACAAACCCACAAAGACGATCACTATTGATCCGATTCGTTCAAAGTATGTCGTCCGTGCATTTCAGTTATACGCCACTGGCCGCTACGGCTTCAACGAAATCGCCAAAATCCTCTATGACGAAGGTTTGCGAACTTCATCCGGCAAAAAAGTATATCGTGGACACATTCATCGCTTCATCAGCCAGCCATTTTACTGTGGTCTCATGCTCCGTGAAGGTAAATACTATCCGGGCAAACACCAACCGCTCATTTCCAAGCAATTATTCGACGATGCTCAAAATGTTTTACATAACCGAAATCGCCCAAGGCTACAAAAGAAATTCTTCTCTCTCCGGGGATTCTTGAAATGCGAGAACTGTGGTTGTGCCTATACTGCCTCAACCAAGAAAGGCCACGATTACTATTACTGCACCAATGGAAAAGGCCACTGCGAAGCTCATTTGAAATACATGCGAGAAGCTACGATGTATGAATTGATCGCTCCAGTGCTTGATCAGCTTCGATATGATGAAGAAATCATTGACATCATGTTCAATGCCGCCAAGGAACGCCAGCTCCATGACAACAGCTATGTCGAATCAATCGTAACTTCATGCCAGAGCCGTCTAGAATCGCTCAAGGCGAAAGAAGTACGCCTACTCGATACATTTCTCGATGGGCAAATTTCAAAGGAAATCTATGATGCTAAAGTCCTTGAAATACACAACGAAAAGATCTGCGCCGAAAAACAGATGAGCGAAGCTAAAACCAAGAATGACATTTTAACTTTGGAACCGACTAGAGAAGCATTTCTACTTGGAAACAGAGCCATGAAAAATTTTGTGGACGGAAATGACAACGAAAAGCGTATCATAGCTTCAAAGTTACTTTGGAACCTTTCTATGAAGGACGGAAATATCGCTCAAGTAAGCTACAGAAGTCCGTATGACATCATGGCAAAAGCACCCAAAACAGGTGATATTAAAACTTTGCTGCGGGGGAAGGAGTCGGACCTTCATACCAGGATTCAAAGTCCTGTGTCCTACCATTAGACGACCCCGCAATGGTGAAACAAGAACATACTACTGACAAATCCTAATTACGGCAAGCTCCAGTGGCAATGCCTCTATGCGTGCCCTGCCAACGCCGTCCGCGGCTTCAAGAAGTGCCGCTAGTGTAACCGGAGTCAAAGCCTTCTTCCCTGCCTGTGTTTCTATGAATACCCAATCATCAGGAGAGACACGCTCTTTGACTGATGCTTGAGACGATTGAGAATGCTGTATCAAAAGAATAAAACGGGCCTTTTCTAACACTAGAGTGACGAAAGTACTCATTGAAATGCCAGATTTTTCTGCTTCACCAAGAACTTTCAAGGCCGCATCAGCATTCTTGGCGATCAATCCTTCAATGAAACTATTAACCAGACCGGCTCGAGGGGCACCTGTAATGGATTCGACGATGTCGCGATCGATTACCATATTCGTTCCACCTTTAGCGCCCTTAATGTGACCACCAGCAGGAGTGGCGGCAATAACTTTTTCTAACATGCCAAGCGCGTCGCGAAATGATCCGTCGCCCAGCAATGCAATCAAATCTGCGGCGCCAGCGTCCAGAGAATAGCCCTCTTCCTTGGCAATCTTAACCACTTGCTTGCCGACAATGTCACGCGGCGGTTTGCGGAATGCAAAAGTCTGGCAACGGGAAATGATAGTCTCCGGCACTTTATCGAGTTCGGTTGTGGCCAATATAAAAATGACGTGTTTCGGTGGCTCCTCAAGAGTTTTCAGAAGCGCATTCCAAGCGTCCTTGGAAAGCATGTGAACCTCGTCAATAATATAAACTTTGTATTTGCTGGAAAATGGTAGAACTGCCACATGTTCGCGGAGTTCACGAATATCGTCTATGCCGCGATTAGAAGCGGCATCTATTTCATTTACATCTTCATCGGCGGTTTTAAGCTCATGCGCCATGATGCGAGCAACTGTAGTCTTGCCTGTACCGCGAGAGCCAGAAAATAGATAGGCATGGGCTACACGGTCGTTAGATATGGCATCTTTGAGGGCTTCGACAATATGATCCTGGCCCATGACTTCAGACCATTTGGCTGGGCGGTATGTTCGGTAGAGGACGGGCATGGGGGTATTCTATCACAACATTATCTATTCAAATATTCATCGACAATTTTCTTAACCTCCTTGAAGTTGTTAGTCTCCATCAGCTTCGCGCGCAACTCCTTGGCCCCATCCCAACCAGAAACGTATGCCTTGAAATGTTTCTTCATTACTGCAAAGTTCTTTATGTGCTTGCGGCCACGCTTGCTTCGTCTGCCGGCAGGTATGCCGCAGAAAGTTTTCTCGAATAGTTTTGTGTGCTCGAGAAGGATTTTGAGGCGCTCCTCGGGCGTCTTCTCGGATGACTTCTTCAAAGTGTCAACTTTCTTGACACTTCTATGGAGACTCTCAAAGAACCACGGCTTGCCGAAAATACCCCGCCCTATCATCACCCCATCACAACCATATTTTTTGCATTTAGCATCGGCGTCTTCCAACGATTCCACATCGCCATTACCGATTATCAGCGTACGCTCGACCGGCTTCATGTCAGTCTGAATCTCATCTCGCATTTTCACGATTTCTGGCATCAATTCCCAATGTGCCGGCACGTCCGACATTTCTTTGCGAGTACGCAAATGCACAGTTAAAGCCGGCAACCTTTGCCCGAGAAGCAACTTGATCCATTCTAAGTCAATCTTGTTATAACCAATTCTTGTTTTAATGCTGACTGGAATCTCCTTACTCCTAACTCCTAACTTCTCGCTCCTTACCCCTTCCTGCGCCGCCTGTAATACTTCCAGTGCCTTTTCTTGCTCCTTCATATGCGCCGCCCCGCCTCCCTGCTTCTCGACTGATCGATCAGGGCAACCCATATTTATGTCCAGACCGTCAAAACCGAGCTTGGCCGCAAGCGTCGCCGCTTTCCTCATGGCTTCCGGATGACCCGTGAATAATTGCGCAACTATAGGCCTCTCCTTTTCTGAATAAACCAAGTCATTCAATAGATTCTTCCTGCCAGGCGAAACTAGGCCGTCAGCAGAAACGAATTCCGTCCACATGACATCCGGCTTGCCATACTTGGCTATGAGCCTGCGGAAAACACTATCTGTAACATTGGCCATAGGGGCCAAGACAAAAAATGGCCTTGGCAGTGTTTTCCAGAAATTCATAGATATCCACAGTAGCATGCTTTTTGGCCACAATAAATGTTTTCACAGGAGTATAATTAATTAAACCAAGTCAACCAAGAAAGGGCCTCCTTACTATGAGAAAAATTCTGAAAGGGTTATTGGCCATACTAACGGCCAAACTGGAAGAAATTCCAGTCGGTTACCAAGATGAGTTCGGGTTTCACTCGGGCGCACCGGCCTGGAGCTTCGAAATCTGAATCATTCTCTGTGTTCCGCCGCTCCCTCTTGCTTTGCAAGATCGGGCGGCGTTTCATATCTGGACTATTCACTTCACTATTTGACCTTATCTAACAACCTGATGACATCTCCATCTCTGTCATCACTATTCAAAACAACAACGGCGTACACATCTTTATCCGGCCCAACATAGAAAAGCGAGGCACCCGTATCTTTGGCCTCCGGCAGATAGCCATTCTTCCCCCCTATATAATATGACCAACTCAAGAAGTGAGTGGGATTTATCCATGTATGTGAACGGATAGTTTCGGCATGTATGGCAGTGGTAGCTATGATAGCCGGATCATTCTTGCGGATCCAATCCAAGATCAGAGCCATGTCATTGGCTGTTGAGACATTTTCCGGATCAAGGCCGGATGGATCGGCGAAGGAAGTGCGATATGCGCCTATGGACTGGGTGAAGTCGTTCATTGCTTGGATGAATTTGGCTCGGCCATAAAATTGGGCGTATGCCTCGGCGGCATCGTTGGAGGAGACCATGAGCAGAGGATACAGAAGATCGGCGGCGCTAAAGGTTTCGCCTGCCCGGAAGTCGGCAGTGTTGCCATATGTTGCCATAACCGACCCTGTGATAGTGATCCTGGCGCTGTCAGGAATGAGTCGACGGGCAATGACGGCCGTGACAAGTTTGGTAAGAGAGGCGATAGGAAGAAGCCTAGCTGCATTGCTCTGAAGAGCCGTCGAACCGGTAGTCAAATCCTTAACGATATAAGCAGAAGCGGTTATATTCTTGGCTATGCCTGATGGCAATGCTAGAGCCGCTTCGTCTATGAGATTTTCTTCTTGGTCAGCAGTATAACGGACGACTCTGTGAAAGCCGGAAACTGATGTGCCGTCAACAGGCTGGAACGCGGCACCGGCCGCGGCCATAAGATAAGGACCTTTTTGCAAGGCGAAAGAGCCGGCTCTCGAGAGACCAAAAATGAACGCCATTAGCGCGAGACCTCCGAACACTACATAGAAAAAATTCTTCACCTCTTTACTTTATCATCTTATAGACCACATTGTCTCCGTAACGCAAATCTACATAGTCGAAGGTAGAATGCATATGCGGCCAGAATACCGTCAGATTTAAAAGCTCATGAGATATGCCCGCGACATCATTGAAATATATAACAGTCGTAGAAGCGTACAGCTCATATTCCCCGTCGTCTTTCATCAATATAGCTTGAACCGGAATACCGGCGGAAATGGCGCCGGCCATAAATGATTGCAGAGCAGAGAACTCATCCGTGGAAGTGGCATATGAACCGATATTATTTACGAGATCTGGCGCGTAATATACATTGTAAGGAAGTGAGTATACGCCGCTCGAAGATGATGTTCCGTCTCCGTCGAATGAATGAGCGCTCTGGAAAATCAGTCCTGACGCATCGACATCATAACAGCCGCTATCCTGGTCGAAGACGAGCCTATTGCCGTCAAAGTCAGGCAGAGTGGCGCAAACTATGGCTGCCGGCACTTTCTGACTGACGGTGATGACGATGCCGTGCAAGCCAGCGCGATTGACATTTACGTTCAGCACGCGCGGTGAAGCGGCTTTTACAGCGGCGATGATGCCGGACTTCGGATATATGAGAGTGCTGTAACGATGGAAAAGCCCTAGATAACTGCCGTTCAAGGTTTGTTCCGCGGCTCTTTGCAATGCCGGAGTGATATCGGCGTCAGCACCGAAAACTTTTACATCATCTATGGCAAAAGCGCTGAGACGCGTCAGGAAAGAAAGGGCTGATAGCCATGAGGCAATGATCAAAATGACGAGCGCCAGAGTCCAGTAGAACTTCTTGCGCCTTTTTCTGGTGAATGAGTGTGACTGAAGGTTTCTGGACATTCTTATGTAAATACAAAACGAATATACTTGCGGGCTTTATTTACTTATCGAGTCCTTGCCGAGATATTTCACCAATACCTGTGGAATCTTTATGGAGCCGTCAACTTGCTGGAAATTTTCGATGAGAGAAACCAGGATACGCGGCGTAGGAATAGCTGTTGAATTGAGAGAATGAGCGTAACGAAGCTTGCCATCGGCGTCTTTGTACCGGATATTGAGCCTGCGAGTCTGAAAATCATGGAAATAAGAAGCGGATGATATTTCGCGGTACTTCCCTTCTTTTGGCACCCAAAGCTCGATGTCGTATTTCTTCACTTGACCAAGACCGAGGTCGGCACCACAATTGATAACCGTATGATATGGAATACCCAATGACTCGATGAACTCTTCTGTATTTCGATTTAGCTCTTCATGGAATTTTACCGAGGTCTCGTGGTTGGCCTCGCAAAGCACGAGCTGTTCGAATTTGTAGAATTCATGAACACGGATAAGGCCACGAACATCTTTGCCATGTGCACCAGCTTCACGGCGATAACAAGGCGAGAATCCGAGATAGCGCTTTGGCAATTCAGTTGCGGCCAAAACTTCTTCGGCATGCATGCCCATAAGCGGAACTTCAGCTGTTCCAGAAAGCGCGTCTCCATCTTGGGTCATATAGAAATCCTCCACATCCCCTGGTAGATGAGCAGTGCCGTACAGATTAATCTTGCGAACTATAGTCGGCGGCATGACCGGAACGAAATTTTTGCCAGCGGAACCGGCCGCTCCGGCAAAAAAATCCATGGCATAATTCCAAATGGCAAAACACAACCTAACCCCATCGCCAGTCAGATAATATCCACGAAAACCGTGAACTTTTCCACCACGCTCAAAATCAACCATTCCTAGACGTGTCATCAATTCAACGTGATCTTTCGGCTCAAATGAGAATTTTGGCTTTTCACCCCAAGCTTTTACCTCCTTATTATCCGCTTCGGTCATACCGTCTGGAACTGACATATCCGGTACATTCGGTACATGGAGCATCATATCCTGCCAAGACTTCATGGTTTCTTTGAGTTTGACCTCATCATTTTCCAGATCGGCTTTAACAAGCTTCATTTCAGCTATGAGCTCGGCGCGCTCTTCTGGACTCTTGGCTTGTGCGACTTTGTCATTTGCGGCATTCTGGACTGCGCGCTTCTTCTCCGATTCTGTCATGAGCGTGCGGCGCGTATCATCCAGAGCTATGAGCGCATCTATGTCTATAGCCACATGCTTCTTTTTAGCCGCAGCCGCCACGATATCCTTGTTTTCCCGTATGAATTTGATGTCTAACATGGATAATATTGTAGCACTTTTAGCGGCGCCGGGAAACTTCGACGTTTCTTAGGCGTTTCTTTATCAAAAATTAGGCGTTTTTTGATTTCTTTTTGAGCGTTTCTTTATCTGGCGCATGTTATGGTGAGGCCATGGACATAGATATAGACAAAATTTATCCAATCAAAGATTTATTGCCCGGGGATTATCCGGAAACATTGCTTAATTCTAAAGGCAAGCCACGATCGTTATACATACGCGGATCATTGCCACCGGCGCACTATAAATATCTCTGCGTGGTCGGTTCGCGGCACCCGGACGCCTATGGAGAAGAGGTTGTGGCCAAATTGATAACGGGGTTGGCTGGTTATCCTATATGCATTGTATCAGGCTTAGCCATAGGCATAGACGGCATGGCTCATACGGCTGCCTTGAACACCGGACTTCCAACCATAGCTTTCCCAGGTTCAGGTCTCAACAAAAATATCCTATATCCTCCGTCAAACAGAAAGCTGGCGGTCAAAATGCTTGAGGCCGGTGGTGCCATCGTATCCAAGTTCCAACCCGATTGGGAGATGAACGATTCCAATAAATGGTCCTTCCCCGTTAGGAATGAAATCATGGCCGGCATATCCCACGCCACCCTGGTCATCGAAGCTCGCGAGGATTCGGGAACATGGTCCACCACAGACTCGGCTCTAAAGATCGGTCGCGACGTAATGATAGTGCCCGGCTCTATATTCTCGGAATTGTCAGCCACGCCCCTCAAGCTACTGAAAGACGGAGCTCATCCCGTGACATCATCTAAAGACATACTGGTGATGCTGGGCTTGGTGTTACCGGAAAATGCTACTAGCTCGAATAGCCTGTTCGAAAAGCATGCTGACCCTTCCTTGAGCGATGAGGAGAGAAAGATAGTTGACCGCATACGTTCTCCAGTATCTCGTGACGACCTCATAAGAGAATTAAACTTGCCTGCGGGATATATAAATTCCATCTTGGTCGAGTTGGAGATAAAAGGGATGATCGTGGAGAGACAAGGAATGTTGATGGTCAATTAAGACGCTCCTTTTGCACTTTTCCGGCAACTCGTGTAATACTACCTCCAATGAAACTCGTCATCGTCGAATCACCTTCGAAAGCAAAGACTATTTCCAAATACCTTGGAAAAGATTTTGTCGTGGTCGCGTCCGTCGGTCATGTGCGCGATCTGCCTAAGTCGAACAAGAAAGCCATAGATATAGAGGCCGGTTTCGTGCCAAATTATGAGATAGTACCGAAGAAGGTCGTCATCATAGACGAGATTCGCGCTGATGCTGCCAAAGCTGACGAAGTTCTCATAGCGACCGACCCCGACCGTGAAGGCGAGGCTATTGCTTGGCATTTACGTGAATTATTGACCAATAAAAAGTTGGGAGGTTCCACCCCGAAAAAAGAGATAAAACGCATCACTTATCATGAAGTAACGAAGGAAGCAGTTGAAGAAGCCTTGAAACATCCGCGCGCCATAGATGATCATTTGCGCGAAGCACAGGAAGCCAGGCGCGTTTTGGACAGGCTTGTCGGTTATGATCTATCTGGTCTCATATGGAAAAAAGTGCGTTACGGTCTCTCCGCCGGCCGCGTTCAATCACCGGCTCTCCGCATAATAATGGAGCGCGAGCGCGAGATCAGGGCTTTCAAGCCTGAGGATTATTGGGCCATAGAAGGCACATGGAGTTTGGAGTTGGGAGTTGGAAGAAAGAAGGCGGAGACATTGAAACTTACTTGTGTAGAAGAACCTCGCGACAAGAATGAAGTCGACCGCATCCTAGAAGTCGCTCGCGCCGCTTCGTGGCAAGTCAAAGACATAGAAGAAAGCGAACAAAAACGCCAACCGCGCGCGCCATTCATCACTTCTACTCTCCAGCAGGCCGCTAGTTCTCGGCTCGGCTTTTCTCCTTCGCGCACTATGGGTATTGCCCAGAAATTATACGAGTCAGGATACATTACTTATATGAGAACCGACTCGACCAACCTTGGGGCACAAGCTCTAGCCCAGATCGGCGCAGTCGTGACCAAAGAATATGGCAAAGAATATCTGCAGTTCAGAACTTATTCCGCCAAGAGCAAGAATGCCCAAGAAGCTCACGAAGCTATCCGTCCTTCGCATTTCGATAAATTGTCGGCCGGCCATAACGATGAACAAAAGAAACTTTATCGTCTCATTTGGCAACGCGCAGTAGCTTCGCAAATGGCGGATGCGAGGGTTGCGAGGACGAAGATAATTGCGAACGTAATTGCCGGGGCGATTCCTGATTTCATCGCCAATGGTTCGCGCGTCATATATGACGGCTGGTTAAAGGCTGATCCGGAATCAAATGGTGAAGAAGTCACTCTGCCAAAATGCGCCAAAGGTGAAGAGCTCAAACTTATATCCGTTGATGCATTGGCCAAGCAAACCCAGCCACCTGCAAGATATACAGAAGCTGGCCTTATCAAGGAATTGGAGAAGCGTGGCATTGGCAGGCCTTCTACTTATGCATCCATCTGCAGGACTATAGAAGAGCGCGGCTATGTGGAGAAAGAGGGCCGCTCGCTCAAGCCGACTGATACCGGCGATGTTGTATCATCTTTCTTGGAAGAATACTTCCCTACTTATATTGGCGATACATTCACAGCCGAGATGGAAAATGAGCTCGACGAAATAGCCGCCGGCGAACGCACATATGTAAAGACGTTGACTGATTTTTACGGGCCTTTCTCCAAAGAAGTTCAGTCCAAAGATAAATTGGCCAAAGCCACTAATCTCGGCGCCGCTGATCCGAAATTCAAATGTCCGAAGTGTGGCACCAGCCCCATGCAGATCAAGCTCGGCCGTGGCGGAAAATTCCTGTCATGTTCTCGTTATCCTGATTGTGACGGCTCGCTTAGCCTGGACGGCATGGAGTTCAAGAAAGACGAGCCTATCGGAATTGATCCAACGACAGGGTTGCCGATATTTGTACTGAATGGCCGCTTTGGGCCGTATGTACAGTTGGGAGTGAAATTGCCTAAAGAAAAGAAAGTCCGCGCCCAAAAATCTTCCGCGAAAAAAGTTCCGGCAGGAAAAAAAGTTGCCGCAAAGGAGGGACTGACGAGCGGTGGTGAGGAGAAAGAGTCCCTAGGCAAAAATGACACTTCACCTGACACTTTTACTGCTCAACACGGGCATATAACTAGACCTGAACAGAGCCACGAATCTGTCACCAAAAGTGTCATTTCTGCATATGTAGAGAAAGAGGCTATCACCCCGATCGCCTCAACCACGCCCGCACCCATAAAACCTCGCATGGCCTCTATCCCAAAGACAATGGACCCTTCCAAGGTGACCATAGCTGACGCCCTCAAATATTTGAGCTTGCCACGCATTCTCGGCACCGATCCCGCTACAGGCAAGAATATAACCGCCTCCATTGGCCGCTTCGGGCCATATATAGTGCGCGACGGAGAATTCCGCTCGCTCAAAGGCTTGGATAGCCCATATGACATAACCCTCGAAAGAGCCCTCGAATTATTGGCTATAGCAAAAAAGCCTAGAGGATTTGCCAAAAAGAAAAAAGTCGAATAGAAAATTCGACATCATATAAGCGACAACTAAATCGAGAAATTTTTCAAGGAATATATGTCCTCATTCTCCTCTTTCTTGACCTCTTGAATGGAACGATCGTCTACTGCAATAGTCGGCGCGACATCATTCGTAGCGTTCACGTTAGCCATATTTGTGGCATTAGGATTGTTCTTATTCGTATTATTCAATCTCTCAAGAAGCGCCCTCAAATCATCCGGATTGAAAAAGTCTATTGTAACCTTCCCTCCTTCTTTGCCTTTTTCTATGCGAACACGCGTTCCTAAAGTCTCGGTGAATGACTTCTCCATTTCAATGATGACCGGATCTAGATATTTTTCTTTATTGCGAATACGATCCGTAGCTACGCGGCGAGATAATGATTCGGCCTCGCGAACAGTCAATTTCTTGGCCATGATCTCCTTGAATATGACCATCTGCTCTTCCGGCTTATCGACGAGCATTAGAAGTGGCCTGGTATGACCTTCCGATATTTTACCTTCACCGAGCGCGGTTATGATCTCTTCCGGCAAAGACAAAATACGCAAAGTATTGGCGACATATTCGCGACTCTTGCCAATTTTGGCGGCGACATCAGCCTGCTTCAATTTGAATTCCTTTATGAGTCGGCTAAAAGCTTGGGCACGCTCAACCGGATTTATATCTTCACGTTGAAGATTTTCAATAATGGCTATCTCGAGTTTCTCGCGGGCACTTTCCTCGCCGCTTCTTATGAGAACTGGCACTTGCGAGAGCCTCGCCAGCTTGGCCGCGCGCAATCGGCGCTCTCCGGAAATGAGCTCATATTCGACAGTCATGCCTGCGCCATCATGGAAGACTTCTTTGCGGGTGACGACAAGCGGCTGCAGAATACCATAGGTTCTGATCGACTCCGCCAAGCTCTGCAAAGCCATTTGCTCGAATTCCCTACGCGGCTGATACGGGTTCGGACTGATCTTTTCCACCTCTACCCAAAAGATGGCGTTGTTCACGTATTGATTGGACATAGGTGTATTATAATACGGAATTGACCTAATTTCTAATTGACCTAATCGACCTAAACAGATAGACTCTTGGATACATGCCGGAGTGGTGAAATTGGCAGACACGTAGCACTCAAAATGCTATGAGCGCAAGCTCTTGTGGGTTCAAGTCCCACCTCCGGCACTGTAAAAAATATGATAAGAAGATATAAACCTAGAAAGGTGCTTAGTTTTGATTGGTCGCCTAAACTCGCTTATGCAGTCGGGCTTATTGCTACTGATGGATGTCTGTCGTCAAATCAAAAGAATGTCATATTTACTTCTAAAGATATAGAACAAATTGGCAACATAAAGCGAATCTTGAATATGAACGCAAAGATTGGCTTTACACGTAACACTAAAAGTGAAACATACCGACTTCAATTTAGCAGTGTACAGTTGTGGGACTGGCTTTTTAGTATTGGACTTACGCCGCACAAATCTTTGACGATTGACGCATTGAAAGTTCCTGATAAATACTTCATCGACTTCATACGTGGAAATCTTGATGGCGATGGTTCAATCACAACCCTCACTGATTATTATAATGTAAGAAAAAACCCGAAATACATCTACGAACGCCTATTTGTGCGATTCTTTTCTGGTAGCAAAGAATATCTGTTATGGTTACAAGAGAAGATTATTGAATTGATTGGTGTTTATGGAAGATTGCACACTACTAAACCCGCTTATACCGGCAATTCAATGTACATATTGAAATTCGGTAAGAAGGAATCCTTAAAACTTTTAGAAAAGGTATACTATGTGGACGGTTTACCTTGTCTTTCACGCAAAAAGTCTATTTACATGGATTTCCTAAAAACACTATGACAAACAAACTAAAACTCCTCGTCATCACCGGCCCTACCGCCAGCGGCAAAAGCGACTTGGCTGTAAAACTAGCTCAATGGATTGAGAAAGAGAAGATTGGTGGCTATGCAGGAGCCGAGATCATTTCTGCCGATTCACGCCAAGTATACAAAGGCCTCGATATCGGTACAGGCAAAATCACACAGAAAGAAATGCAGGGCGTGCCGCATCACCTCCTAGATGTAGCCGATCCGCACCAACGCTTCACAGCCATGGATTGGAAGGAAATGGCGGAAAAAGCCATAACAGACATAGCTTCGCCGACCGAAAACGGTGGCAAACAAAATAAATTGCCGATAATATGCGGAGGTACCGGATTTTATATTTCAGCTCTCATTGACGATCTCGGCTTTCCTGATGTAAAGGCGGACAATGATGAACAAGAAAAGCTAGAGGCGAAATCAGCCGAGGAATTATTCGAGGAGTTGAAGAAGCTCGATCCGGTTCGCGCCGCTACGATTGAGTTGAAAAATAAGCGCCGACTAGCCAGAGCTATAATAATTGCACGAGAATTGGGATCAGTGCCGGCTGTTAATAAGCCAAAGGAGTCTAAATATGACGCACTATTAATAGGTATAGCCCCGACAGGCGCGGAACTTCGTCAGCGCATAAACGCACGCCTGAATCGCCGCCTCAATGGCGGCATGATAGCCGAAGCCGAACGATTGCATGCTCCACCGCCAACCGGCATTTCACTACTATATGAACGCATGGATGAGCTCGGCCTTGAATATAAGTACATTGCTCAATATCTCCAAATGCAGTTGGCATTGAGCGACCTCAACCGCATTCTCATGAATAAGATATGGCAATATTCAAAGCGCCAGATGACCTGGTGGAAAAAAGACGCGAGGATCAAATGGTTCAAGCCGGAAGAAACCCAAAAAATAGAAGCGGCCGTTAGAGCTTTTTCCTCTTGAGCCAGAGATGCGCCAATGAATATTTACCCGGCCCACCTATGTAAAGCGAAAGCAAAGTCAGAAGCAGAAAGAATTCAAATGAATGTCCCCAGAAGGCACCGCCATGAGCTGGCACGCCCCAGACGACTACG
Source organism: uncultured bacterium (assembly GCA_963851055.1). Taxonomy (GTDB): domain Bacteria; phylum Patescibacteriota; class Minisyncoccia; order Phycocordibacterales; family PALSA-1337; genus C7867-002. Next base: position 89,846 of record CAWKMY010000003.1, read on the forward strand.
GCCATATCTATGGCGAGCGCCACGCATACTGGCTTGGCCAAAAGTCCAAGTAGGATGAGAATACCGCCGATGAATTCGGTGTAGGCGACGAGATAAACCCAGAAGTGAGTGGTCAGGCCGAGCGTGGCGAAGAAATGTTCCGTGCCGGCTATGCCATTTAATTTCGTCCAACCTTCGGATATGAAAAGCAAGCCGAGAGCTACACGCAATATGAGAGCGCCTCCGGAAGGCTTGTGATGCCTATATAACTGCTTAATGAAGCCCTTCCAGCCGCCTATCTCTTTCAAATTCCAGTTTTCATTTTGGTCTGTCATGGTAGAATAATACCATAACTAAATACCATGATTCCACTAATATCCATAGTGATCGGAGTCTGTATCTATTACGCGACATACGGCTGGACCATAGCCACAGTACCGACTTATGGCTTGTTTTGGTCAGGATTTTTCCTACTAATAGCCATGGTGCTCATATTGAAGAAGCCGAGGGATTAAAAAACCGCGCAGCATCCGAGATGCACGCGCGGCTTTGATTGGACCAGAGTCCTAGGCGGCTATTGCGCCGACAAAGATGAAATGTGAACCACCGATGATTCCAGCGATTCCGCAACGCTAATCTTCCAGAATCCGTTGGGTATGGCCAGCCAAGAGAGACTAAAGCCATGCATGGCAGCCATGTTCTTGACCTTCTCAAAGACCTTGATGTCTCCCTCGAAAGACGAAGTCCGAGGAACTTCGAAACTAGATTCACTGCCATCCCAATCCAGATTCTCGAGATAGTCATCGTTCAGCCGAGCCACCAGCTGGTCGAACATGAGTTCCTGCCGGGCATTGAAGCCGGCTGGGTGTGAGTGGAGTGTCGCCGTAAAGGCGAATGGGACCGTTGTGCGATGTAAGCACATAGTTTATTCCTTTGTTAATTTTTTCTGTTTACCTTATATCTACCATACCTATCTATATCTGTCAACAAAAAGGAGGCTCTAGGCCTCCGCGAAATTTAGACGACTTTCGGTTCCACTGTAAATATGGCACCTTCACCATCTAATGAATAGTCAGCTTTGAGTCCGACTGATTCGCTATTGCAATGAGCTTCGAGTGCATTGAGCACGGCAACGTCGTCAGTATCCAGCCTCACATCAACGGATCCTTCTAGGAAATCCTCCTTATCGATGACTTCCTGGATCTTTTCCGCGCATACACCCAAGATGCGGATCTGGGTCGCATTCATGCTTTTGGGAATAACGATCGGCTCATCCCCGAGAAAAATATTTGCGTTCATAAATAGGTTCTTTGTTTAGATTTCTACCACATTATGAATAATAGGTCAACAAAAAACGCGACCGGTAATAAAAAGCGCCAACCCCTCGAGGAGATTGGCGCGATGAGAACAATGAAGATTAGAGCGTGACTTTTAGGGACGAACACGTATCAGTCTCACCATAATCTACTAAGAACACTCGTCCTCTACGCTTGGCGAATTGGTGCCGTAGGCCGTAACGGACCGTGGGGCGAAACTCTCGTGAAATAGTTCCGAGAGGATGAGAGTCGTGAAGTTCACTGTCCGACACCGGCTCACCTCTTGTCTGCACGATCACAAGATATCCTATGAACCTACTTGTAACTGGCATTACACGAGAATCATGAGTCTGGTTCCAGTATTCGAATTCATTCCGATTCGCCATCAGTCCCCAGACTACGTAATTGACCAACCCCTTTGGAATGTGGCCATACCTGTTATAGAATCTGGCCCTCTTGGATGCTGACTGAAATGGGAAAAGTAACATCCTTAACAGTAGCCGAACCGGCCTTAGCCGCGCGATTTTGAAAGCCTTGTCGCCCCAAAGGACAACGATCCTAGTTCCGCCGCACAATATAAGATGCATATGTATCCTTGTGAAGTGAATTGTTTACTGCTAGATGTGATATTCCCACATATCACCTATTATTTCAACTTCCTCTTCAAATACCTCTTCCCCTTCAATTTTTCCGGCAACAAAAAATGCGCCAACCCGGGTGGGGCTGGCGCGATAAATAAGTTTCGGCGATTCAACCAGATGGAGGAGATTGCTCAAGGCTCGGAGGTTGCTGCGCCTGCTTATAACCAGGAATGAATTCGTTTCCCATCCAACGGAAGATGTAAGCCAGAATAGACGGGGCACTCCTGATATCCGGGTTTCTGGTAAAGCCGCTTGGCTCAAACCGCCGGCCTACGAACTTCTTGACCAAGACCTCGAGCGGCACGCCGTATTGGAGACTCAAACTGGTAAGTGTCCCAATACCATCGAGAAAGCCGTCGATGGTCGAGCCTTCCTTGGCCATAGTGATGAACAATTCACCGGGCTTTCCGTCCTCGAACAAGCCGACGGTGATATAGCCTTCGTGACCGGCAATGTCGAATTTGTGGGTTACGGCTGTTCGAGTATCAGCCATTTTGCGCCTGGCTGGAGGCGGGTCTTTCTTTGCTTCACACATAAGTTATTAAGTTCCTTTCATGATTGATATTACTCACGACTTTCAAGGTGTCAAGTAATAAAAAGCGCCGACCCCGGGGTGGAGCGGCGCGATGTTTGGATCACAATCTAATTCTAGAAGGTGCTCGCTGTCACTTGCTCCTTCGAACCGTCCGGACGAAAGCCGTAATTTTTGACTGCGTTTCCATCAATCTCCGTCTTGACGGCAACAAAGCCTCGGGCGGCGGCATTCATGACTTTCTTGCCCCACAATGCGGGCACATAAAGCTCTTGATCACCGAAGGAACAGGCGGAAGGCGGGCGATTGACTTGCAAGATGCCCTCCCCATACCGGATGAACCAACAAAATTGATCTGGAGGCAAATTCAAATCAGTGAATCCGGCGAGACGAAATTGTTCTTCCAAGGTTTTGTGTTCCGCCAAAATACCGCCTTTCAATGCACGCTTGAGTTGCGTTATGGAAGCTTCTCGAAGCTCGACCGCGGAATACCACCCCCATCCCCTGATACTTTCAGGGTATTCTCGTGACTTGATTTGTTCATCAGTGAGGTTCAGGATTGCGTCGAAGCCATACAGGGCCGGTGCGGCTACTATGCGTTTAACTGTCGTTGTCATTGTTTCTCCTTGTCATCTAATGATGACTGTATAGGGTTATGACCCGTTGTCGCTATCTTATGACAGCTGTAAAACAACCGATCTGATTTTAGATTACTCCATAAAACATGGCTGTCAACCTTACCTTCCCTCTCTTCAAATATCTCTTCCCCTTCAATTTCTCGGGTAAGAAAAAAGCGCCGACTCCCAATCGATTGGTGCGACGAGAAAAAGAAGAACTTAGAAGTGCCTTTACGATAAGCTTAAACCTATGCCTGCAATCTTTTTACCGTATCATTTCTCAACAGAGACTTTATCTGAATGATTGCCGTCTGATTAAGCTTCAACAACCTCTCCTTTTGCGTCAATCCCATGCGAATAAATTCCGCATTGATACTTTCCATATTTGCTAACACCAAAAGCTGTTCAATAGATGCGTAATCCCTGATGTTGCCATCTTTATTTTTGTTCTCATCTCGCCATTGTTTTGCGGTCTTGCCGAAAAGCGAGACATTCAATACGTCAGCTTCGTCGGCATATATAAAATTCTCTTGCTCTTTTGAAAGCGATGCTGGAATAATATGTTCCCTTATCGCATCTGTATGAATATGATAATTAAGTTTTGATAACGTTCTATTTAAATTCCAGCCTATAGATAATCTGCGCCCTTCGTCTACCTTTAATCGTTCAAATTCTTTTATGAGGTAAAGCTTAAATTCCGGAGACAGCCATGTTGCAAACTCAAAGGCGATGTCTTTGTGGGCGTAGGTGCCCCCATTATTCCCCCTCCTAGCTATAATTCCAATAGCATTGACGCCTTTTATCCATTTTTCCGGTGACATAGTAAAAGAATTGGTTCCGGCTTCCTTTCTAAAGTGGTCGAATTCGACCCCTTTGAAATGCGGGTTGTTCATTCTTTCCCATATACCCATAAAATCCATGGTGAAAATAGTACGCATCCAATTTTTAACAACGTCCTTGGGCTCTATCGGGTTTTGAAACCTTGCCATATCAGTCAGACATATATAATCATTGTTCTCTTTAGATATCTTGATTTGAATATTTATATTTTTTATGGTAATTGTTTTTGACATGCCATAATTTTATCAAACCAAAAACTTTTGCCTAGCTCACAGGATAAAATATTTGTGTTGAAATTCAAATACCTCTTCCCCTTCAATTTCTCCGGCAACAAAAAAAGCGCCAAACCCCTGATGGGCTGGCGCGATGTAGAGAACCGATTAGATTTCGGATAAATCTCTCGACCCATCCCCGAGCGATGGGACTTCGAGCCCTGCCATGGCCGAGGCAATCACATCGTCAATCGCTTGAATATCCCCGAGCGACTCCCGTGAACGTTGAAGCGTATCAAACAATCGAGCCAATCTTTTTGCAGTTTCGAGAGGCGAAAGCATGTGTGACTCGATCGCATCATAGAACGGTTCTGAGAACAGGATTCGGCCGGTCACTCCCATATAATAGCTCGTGATGTCAATGTCACAGCCAACTATCCCAGCCCCACCCATCATTTTCACGTTATTGGCGACAAAGCCCTGAACACGGCCGATTCTCACTCCGCCCTTCCAACTTTGGGACCTAAGCCTTTTTTCCACGCACCGAATTTATACAATAGGGCTTGCTGTGGCTCAAGCTCCTGAGGCAGAACCCCAAAATGCTCAAAGGATTCGCCGGTTCCCGAGAGCACGGCCGTAAAGCCTGGCTCTTTTTTGTCATTGTAACCGCATGCCATGATGAGTGCTGGTTTGCACGCACCTTGTCGTGCCCATTCTTTTTCTTTCTGTGTATTCATTATGCCAGCGCCTTTCTACGCTGTAATTTTTGGTTTACTGTCTACCGGTAAGCTAACCTAGAAAACGGTATCTGTCAAGCATGGTAAAATGGCCTATTTCTTGCCCCTTTTGAGGTATTTCTTCCCCTTCAACTTCTCCGGCAAATAGCTATTTTCGGCCGCGCCTGACTTAGCGTCGCCCTTATTCGGATACTTCTCATAACCTTTGTGATAGCCGAGCTCCTTCATCAACTTCGTCGGCGCGTTCCTGATCTTTAGAGGTATAGGCAAATTCCCTGTCTTCTTCACATCATCCAAAGCATCGAAATAGGCGCTGTAAGCACTCCTATCCTTAGCCGCCAAAGCCAGATAGGCAGTACCATGTGCCAGATTTATCTGGGCCTCTGGCATGCCGATAACATCGACAGCCGAGAAAACCGCATTGGCCACAACGAGAGCAGTCGGCAGGGCTAGCCCGATATCTTCGGAGGCGAAGACGACCATGCGACGGGCGATGAATTTGGGATCCTCGCCACCTTCGAGCATACTGGCGAGATAGTAGAGGGCGGCGTCAGCGTCGCCGGCGCGCATGCTCTTTATATATGCGGAAATAGTATCGTAATGCTCGTCCCCTTTCTTGTCGAAGCGGATGAAGGCGTGCTCGAAAGTATTCTTCAGATTCTCCAGAGTGACAGGCCCATAGAGGCGCTGACAATTTTCTATGGCCGTGATGGCGATGCGGGCGTCACCGTTGGACAGTGCCGCCAACCATTCCAGGGCCGGTTTGGGCAATTTGATCTTGGTCCTTTTGACGATGGCCTTGATGTCAGCCTCGGACAGAGACTGCAGGACGAAGACTCGGCAACGCGACAAGAGAGCGGGAATGACTTCGAAGCTCGGATTCTCCGTGGTAGCGCCGATAAGGGTGAGTTTGCCCGACTCCACATATGGCAGGAGGAAGTCCTGCTGGGCCTTGTTGAAGCGGTGTATCTCGTCGAGGAAAAGGAGTTTGGGTCTCTGTTCCATCAGGGTGTCCGGCTCTTCGACGATCTTCCTGATATCGTCCTTGCCGGCAGAGACGGCGAGAGCTCATAGAGCCGGGCATTCAAGGCGCGGGCATAGATCTTGGCCAATGTGGTCTTGCCCGTTCCTGGCGGCCCCCAGAGGATGAATGAGAAGAGGTGCCGGTCGTGAATGGCCTGGTAGAGGGCTTTGCCTTTGGCAACCAGGTGTTCCTGTCCGACGAATTCGGCGAGGGATGTTGGGCGGATTTTGGAAGCGAGGGGTTCCATGGGGTTAGTATACATCAGTAACTTCATGTTGACATAGATTAGTTTTAATGCTTATATATGAGTAAAAGAAACAGTACACCACAATAAAAAGTACCTATGAATGATTCAATTCAAGTTGCTTTAAACGCATTCGGCACCATTCTTCAGAATGAACCGCACGGAACATGGAAGGTCAAACATACATTCGTGAGACTCTTCTATCATGTGAGAAGGCCAGACAAATTGAAGATCTGGGAAAAAATATCGGCTGGAAGAGAGCTTCGTCCGTCGGTTTGGACAGAGTTCGTCGAAAGCCAAGAACTATGGGGTTTTTGCTACGACATACTAGCAACAATGTCGCACATCACCATCAACAATTGTGCTCAAACCGAACTCGTAGATGACGGGATGGATGCGGTAACTGAGGACAGTGAGACGTATTTTCTCGTTCCGTTGATGCATGCCTTGTTTCCTCCTGTAGCGGACAAAGCGGACCCCGAGAAGACGAAATACAATTACGCCTGTCAGCAGTTCATGAAAAGCGTCCTGATATACGCTTTCGCTGACATCTACAAGAAGAAATTCAAAGTCTTCTTTACCTCTCACGATTCGTTTGATGTTGATCAGAACACCTTGCTTGAGCCATTACCCCTCAGTCCAAAAGGATCAGCTTGAGAAAAAGCTAAATGAAATCAAACCTGCCATCACTCGATGAAGCACGATTTAATTTACTTTTCTGTTCTATCTAATTCAACCAGATTTTGTGGTCGGATTTTGTTTGCGAGGGGTTCCATGAGGAGCAACGATTTTATACAGAATCAAATTTAACTATAGCACGGAATTAATCCTTTATTTCTTAAATACTCAGATTTCAAGTGTTGGTAAGATGGGAAATCCTTGTTAGATTCAATAAAACAAGGAATTCCAGTTTCTAAAGAAAAATATTCAAACCTCTTTTGATCTGTCTTATACCACTTGTCCAAATCAAAAATCATATTTTTATAAACATCTTTCAAAAGCAAGACTTTTTCTAAATGATGTCCTAATTTTGGTAATAATTTGCAAAAATCGTGCGTATGTATTTCTTTTTTTGAAAAATTCTTTGATGCCAACAGTACGGCTTTGATTGTAAGTTCTATTGATCTGCAATACAAAAAATATGCTGGGTAATTTATTCTTTTTTGAAAATCAATTTTAGATACGGCTTTTGCGGCTTTATTATAGTCAAGAGCAAATTGATAGAAACCGAAAGGTGTAATGTGTATAATACATGGCTCTACTTTGAGAATATAATCCATATTGCGTATCAATATTTTTTAAGAAAGAATCTTAAAGTTACGAACCTCCGAAGAAGTAATGAAAAGACTTACCAGCCAACCTTCAGATAGTTCATCGGTCTGAATAATTACATTGCCATCCGATGTATCCCAAATAATGAATCCTCCTTTTTGTTCAGACGGCTGACCTAGTTCTTTGATACAAAAATGTATAGTTTCCTTGGCTAAGAGGTTTGCTTCGTTTTTATCATGAACCAGAAGATAAGGGGTAATTTTGTATATATTATTGTTAACTGTTCCAAGTTGCATCGACCATTGACGATCCAAAAAATTGACTGGTGGTGCGTTATAATTTTTCCCGTTTACAAATTTTCTAGGAATTGTAGCGTACTCTGAATCAGAAAATTCAGCTAAATCTTTTAAGTTATTTGCGGGAATATTTAGTGCATAAATACCAATAGAGAAACTCTTATGTTTTGAGGTTTTATTTTTAAATGGCCACATAGAATTATATTAATGGATAAATACTTGCAAAAGACCAACTAGCACAAGGGCTCCCGTCAAAATCATCATGGCTATGGCCTGTCTATTGCTGGATTTTGAATAGTCAACAATATGTTTGTCCAAATCTGCTAGCACTACAGAAAGGTTCTTAGTCGAATCTTGAATAACATTTTCAATTTTATCTGCTGAATCTTTTATTCTACCTCCAGCAACGACAATATTTGAACCTAGATTGCTGAAATTTTCAGTAAATTTTTCTATTATTCT
>CAWKMY010000004.1:0-104996 GCA_963851055.1 uncultured bacterium
ATACACCGCCAGATTCTGCTTCAGTTACGTTGAATCCAAGCAGTGTTCCGACTAATCAGAATGGCCAGTCAGGAGATTTCAGCATTTCTTTTTGGTTGTATCCGAACGGTAGTCCAATTAATAACTACAGTTTTGTATCGAATAATTCTAATAGCGGTTCTGGTTCATGGGAATTTGGTGCAAATAATGCTGGCAATCCAACTAATCCCAATCTTTTTTTCTCTCTGAATAATTTTACTGTACGTCCACAAGTAACTTATCCAACGATTGGCCAATGGTCGCATATTGTCTTGGTCTGCAACTCTTCGAAAGTTGGAGTCTATGTCAATGCCAGCAAATCGTGTCTGTCCCTAACACTATCGGCAGTTGTGCTTTTTACAATAATGGTAATACATTGACAATAGGAGGAGTAGAAGGAATACTTTTTCTACCTGGACAACCTCCGCATTTACCGCCAAGCTCTGCCGCTCTCGGCTATTCAGAGCATATACATGGCTGAATCAAAGGAACCCCAGCATTTGGCGGAATTGCCACCAAAAGTCATAAATGACTTGACTTTCGTCCATTAATCGTCTATTATTAGTCTATGTTTCAACCAAAATACACAATAAATGCAAGGATTCTGGCCAATATCAAGCGCATTGGCGTTTTGGTCAGTGAACTGAACAATAAACGGTTTCCCAAGATCATCTTTGCCAAATTAGAAAGGAATGCTCGCGAGATATCGGCCTATTCTTCCACCAGCATAGAAGGCAATCCACTGCCGCTCTCCGAAGTCAAACGGATCTTGCGACAAGCCCCGGCGCACATACGCGACACGGAAAAAGAAGTGCTCAATTACAATAAAGCTCTTGAGCATCTCCGTGAAATTTCAGCACAAGATCATACGGTTATGACGCCTAATCTCATTCTGGATATTCATGCCTTGGTTATGGAGGGACTGATCGAAAAACATCGCCTAGGGGCTTTTCGCCGCGAGCCGGTGTTCGTCAATAATCCGCGTACCCGAAAGCTCGTCTACCTTCCACCGGATCACGGAGACGTCCGAAGCCTTATGGAAGATCTGGTTTCTTTTGTGACCAAAAACAAAGACGCCATAGACCCGCTCATCTTGGCCGGGATATTCCACCGACAATTCGTCATCATCCATCCGTTCATCGATGGTAACGGCAGGACGGCCCGTTTGGCCACCAAAGTGCTTTTGGCTCGCATGGGCCTCGATACATTCAACTTGTTCAGCTTCGAGAATTATTACAACAAGAATGTAGGGAAGTACTTTGCCTCAATCGGTCTCTTCGGGAATTATTATGAGATCGTTGGCGTCGTAGACTTTACCGAATGGTTGGGATATTTCACTGACGGTATCATAGACGAGCTACTGCGGGTCAAGAAAGAGCTCGATAAGTCGAGTGCCGATCCGTCAGTGGGTATGCGTCCCGAATACGACATGATCTTGAAATATATAACCAAGCATGGCGGCATGACCGATCGGCAATATTCCGCGTTGACCTCGCGAGCCAAAGCTACTCGAGCGCTCGATTGGAAAAAGATGATCGTCATGGGTCTCATCGAGCGAAAAGAAAAAGGTCGGAATTCGTATTATGTTAAAACATGATAAATATGACAAAAATGGTTAAAACCGTGAAAAACAGCACTTTTTAGACGAATATTCACGGTTATGTTGACAAAAGCGTGAAAGACTTAGCAAAAAACCCTAAATATTCGCAATACGACATGATTACTGCGCAAAAAACGACAATTTGGGGTGAATTCCCTGAAATAGGCATATTTGGAGGAGTGAGACTCCTCGTAATTGACATATTTAGGGGATTTTACTTAATTTAAGCCATATTTTTATCCACACACCACAAATTTGACCGAATATGAGGTATCGTGACACCATGAATTCAATAAAATGACAGAAACCAAATCACAGAACAAACCTCCATACAAAGACCCGGTCTTTCTTTTTACCTCCAGTTCCATGAGGTTAGCGGCGTATGCCGGGTGGCATTCGGCCTCTAGGCGATGAGGAAGATGCGAAAGAAATGGTTCACCAGGCATATGCCGAATGGGCCAAAGAAGTTGGAGCGGGAAGGAGATATAGTTTTACCAACTATTTCAGCAATGATATTTATAAGAAAATAGATTTTGACAAGTTGAAGAAATTAACGGACAAATACCTGTTGGACATCAAGAAAGGAATAAAAAATGCTGGAAGGCCCAAAAAGGACTCAGCATCTGAATAAATGACATGACCACCAAACTCCGCCACATACTATATATATGCTCCATCCGCGCCGCTGTCATCAGCGCTCCGCCGTTAATGACATGATATACTATTACTATGAGCGCCAATAATTATATTCAAATCAAAGAAATATCTCCGGAGAAGTATTCCGTTTCGGAGAGAGATTACGAAAGCGAAGGAGAAATCTGCGCTCTCGGCATTTTTGATTCCATGAAGTCAGCAGTGGAAAAAGCTGAAGTTCATATTCGAGAGGTCGAAGATGGCGTCGAATACGGAATCAGATTCTCTTTGATTGAAAAAGAGGAACAGCAGGACAAAGAAATTTCAGGAAAGAATTTTGATGTATGGAACGCTAAAAAGAAAAAAATAGATGCCAAAGAAGAAAGGTTGTTTTTCTACCAGGCGGAAATTTGGTGGGTTAACCTTGGTCTCAACATTGGATACGAGATGAATGGAAAAGGGGATGAGTATATGAGACCAGTTATAATTTTCAAGAAGTATAACGAGTATTCTTTTCTCGCTTTGCCATTGAGTACCTCGAGAAAGACAAATAAATACAGGATCTCTGTTGGTGTTGTCGACGGAAAAGAGGCACACGGCAGTCTTTCGCAGCTACGGAATATAGATAGTAAAAGGCTGATCAACAAAGTTGGTTATGTGGAAGAAACTTTGTTTAATGAAATAAAGAAAAAAGCCAACCAAGTCAATTTTGGTTAGCTTTCTTCAATTCTCCTCGCTTGCGCGAGGCGAGCCCGAAGGCCATCTGTACCTACAATGATACCAAACCCAAAAAACTTGTCAAGCGGTAAAAAGTGGATAATGCCGACTATCCTATCGTCTTTTTTCCTTATTTTTTCGGCAGTCTTTGTCATAGTAGCCATCCCCTCCGTCCGCGCCGCCGTTATAAGCGCTCCGCCGTATGTGCTCAATCTGTCGAATGGTCTGGTGGCGTATAAATGATATAATCACAAAGAAATGTTGAAGAAGGAAAACAATTACGCTTTTATAGACGCGGCTAACCTTCACAAAGGAGTCTCTTCGCTTGGTTGGGAATTAGATTACGATCGATTCAGAGTCTGGCTAAAAGAAAAAGCCCCCGATGGAGACGGAACTCCATAAGGGTCTTTTTCGTGGTGAATATCTATATGCTACCAAACCCAAAAAACTTGTCAAGTAGAAAAAGGTGGATGATGCCGACTATCCTGTCGTCTTTTTTCCTTATTTTTTCGGCAGTTTTTGTCATAGTAGCCATCCCCTCCGTCCGCGCCGCTGTCATCCGCGCACCGCCATATGTGCTCAATCTTTCCAATGGTCTGGTGGCGTATTGGACTTTTGATGGGAAGGATACGATTTGGACTCCTTTAACTGCCGCTTGCGGTTCGTACACAATGATTGGTCAAGATGGCTTAACCTACGGTACGGTCGTTGGTGCTGACGGCAAATGTTGGCTCGACCGTAACCTCGGGGCACGCGGGTAGCCACTGTCAAAAACTGACACCTCTGGATACGGCTCTCTGTATCAATGGGGAAGATTGTATGACGGCCATCAAGTTCCAACCAGTGGCACGACGGGCACCGCAGAGCACTGGAGATGTTCCAGGAAGTAACTCCAATTTTATCATCGGCTATTCCGACTGGCGTAGTCCGCAGAATGATAACCTCTGGCAAGGGGTCAGTGGAGTAAACAACCCATGTCCGACTGGTTTCCGTTTGCCGACACAACCAGAATTCGCAACGTTGGTTACTGACGCGGGCATTACCAATGATGACACTGCCTATAGTTCAACATTGAAGCTCCCGAGCCGGCTACCGCGACCACGGCGGTGGTGGGTTGATCAATCAGGGTGTCTACGGCTACTACTGGTCGAGTAGTCCGGCTCTACGATACGCCTACAATATGTACTTCTACTCTGGAGGAGTTACCCTGCGACTAACGATGACCGCGCCTTCGGTTTTTCGGTCCGTTGTCTTTCAGACCTTAGCAGTTTTGGCTCGGGTGTAGCCGCCACCGCTCTCGACAAAAGTGGCAATGGCAACACCGGCACACTCAATAATATGACCCAAGACATCAGCCGTGCCGGGCAAGATCGGCCAGGCTCTCTCATTCAACGGCTCAAACACATATGTCAGCCTGGCTTCCAGCCCCATCACCACGGTGGCCAACCCAAGCTCGGTCTGCGCTTGGGCCTATATGAATAATGTGGCCACATTTCCGAACGCTTGGAATCAGCAATTGCTCAACTTCTACAAGGACTCGTCGAACGGCATAGCCATAGAATCGGTCTACAATACCGGCGTCATGGACGTGGTCTACAAGGTGGCCGGCACGGACAAGGGGGCCATAACCACGGGCGCGGTCTTTGCCAACAAGACTTGGACCCATGTCTGCTATGTCTGGAACGGCACCAATGTCAGCATATATGGGAATGGCGCCGCGGTGGCCACGACCAGCAGTTCCGACTCGGTGGCTAATGTCAGCACCATCGGCGCCCGCGACGCCTCCGGCAACGGCAATTGGGACGGCAAGATAGACGATATGCGCGTATATAATAGAGCCTTGTCGGCGACGGAGGTGAAGCAGATCTACAATACCGGTCAGGGCAAATTTAAAGCCAGTTTCACTAAGACCAAGATAGATATGTCGCCGAAAGTCGGTCCGACTACTAATTGCACTGGCGGCTTATCTTGCGGCTTGGTCGGCTATTGGACATTTGATGGCAAGGATACGAACATACCTGCTCCGGGTGCTCCGACAAGTTATTTTCCTCACTTCCGGCTCAACATGGACAGTGCCTTCTGATTGGAATAATTCGAACAATACGATTGAGGTGATTGGAGGTGGAGCAAATGGTTTTAGTATTAGCGGTGGTAGCGGAGGTTCTGGTGGTGGCGGAGGTGCGTATGCAAAAACAACAAATATATCTTTGACACCCAGGTGCATCTGTAAATATCGGTGTTGGCGGTGCCGGAGGAGATACTTGGTTCAACGCCACATCATTAGCAAATGCCGTTTCAAATGGTTCGTCTGTGAGCGCAGGAGCACAGGGTGGCCAAGGAAATGGGGGGGGGGGTCAGGCGGTGCTTCTGGTTCTTCAGTTGGAACGGTTGTATATGCCGGTGGTGCTGGAGGAGTCTCGAATCCTGCTATAAGTTATGCTGGTTCAGGTGGTGGTGGTGCGGCGGGCCCAAATGGAAATGGTGGAAATGGAGGAGTCAACTTAAAATAACCCGACGGGTAGCGGAGGAGGCGGAGGTGGAGGGGGTTCTAATGGTCAAAGTGGTAATGCCCCTGGTGGATATACCGGCGGTCCTGGAGGGAATAATTATAATGGTAGCGGGTCTGGTTATGGAGGTAATTATGGTTCGGGTGGTAATGGAACTGATGGAGGTGGTGGTGGTGGCGGTGGTCAGTATGGAAGTGGTGGTTATGGAGGTAACGGAACAGAATGGGATTCTACACACGGTTCAGGCGGCGGCGGAGGAGGAGCGGGTTATAGGGGGCGGCAATAGTGGTAATGGAGGTGGATATGGTGGTGGTGGAGGAGGTGCAGCTGTTTCAGCGGGAGGCCCTGGTTCCGGTGCACAAGGCATCATCGTCATCACATATACTCCAGCGGCAGGTGCAGCCACCACTCTCGACAAATCCGGCAACTCCAACACCGGCACCTTAATGGCATGACTCAAGCGTCAGCTGTGCCGGGCAAGATCGGGCAGGCGTTGAAGTTTGATGGGAGCACCAGTTATATCAGCGTCTCCAATACTATTTCAACTCGTTCAGTCTCATTTTGGGTCAAACCAACCACCAATTCCGCCTCGATGATCAATCTGACTTCAGGAGCTTACATCACCGCTTCAGGAGGAACGATCACTGCTACTGGTTTCACTTCACCTACTATATATGTGAACGGCACAGCAGGTTCGACTCTGACTGCCAATGTTTGGAATCATATCGTTGTTACCGATACCGCCAACACTTCCGCCAATGCTGTCACTTTCGGTAAAGCCAACAGCGCTTATACCACTGGTGTAATTGATGATGTGCGTTTCTATAATAGAGCCTTGTCGGCCCGGGGAGGTGAAGCAGTTGTATAATATGGGGAGATAGGAAGTTAATGACAAATGAAAAATTTCCAATGACAAATCAAGTTCAAAATCCAAATGACAAAAAGATTTATGACTTATCAGAAAGAACAGGAAAGTTTGGCGTGGAAATAATTATTTTTGTAAAAGGAATAAAAGAAAATAATATTAATAGATCAATTATTAATCAATTAGTTCGTTCAGCCACCAGTATCGGTGCCAATTATATGGAAGCTGATTGCGCGGAATCAAAGAAAGACTTTAACCATAAGATTAGTATCTGTAAAAAAGAAGCCAAAGAAACAACCCATTGGTTGCATATGCTGGCAACGACTGAATCAACCGAAAAAGAAAGGTGCCGAGAGTTATGGCAAGAAGCTCATGAATTGACCCTGATATTTTCAGCTATAGTTAAAAGAAAATATAATTAAAAATGACCAATGACAAAAGCACCATTTTGATATTTGAATTTTGACCTTTGATATTGATTTGTCATTAGAAATTTGAGATTTGAGATTTGACATTATTTAGATGCCTTGTCGGCGGGGTGACCCAGTAGGTCAATGTGCTCATTGAGATGAAGCAGTTGTATGATGAGGGGAAATAAATTGGATATTATACTATAATAGACGCATGTTCCATCGCATCAAAACGACTCATGGTATCGCGCTTCTCGGAGCTTGTTTGATTTTGGCAGTTGTCCTAATAAATTCTGCTAATCAAGGGTTTGGACAATTTTCTACATTCTCGACACTCATCAATCTGAGAAACCAGACCGCGGCAGTTTCCGATTTTGATAATGCATTGGTAGGACATTGGACGATGGACTCTTCTGATATCAATTGGTCGAATGGTGCGATCACTGATGCTTCCGGAAACGGCGACACAGGCGTGTTTTCAAATATCATCCAGTCCAATCTCGGCATCGGCCAAATCGGTCAGGCGTTGACATTTGATGGAGTGGGCACTTCTATAACAGCGGGCGCAGGCTCGACCGTATTGCCATATATCGAGCCGCTTAGCATCTCAGCTTGGGTCAATATCCCGACAACACCGTCGAGCGACGGAGTGATCGTATCCAGATGGGCCACTTACCATGATTACTATCTCGAGCTCGGCGGACCGAATCATGATGATCCGATATTTGTCGGAGACTCACTGTCTTCCGGAGGCTCTCTTTGGAAAGCTGATGCGGGTATGGATCTGACGCCGGGGCAATGGTATCACATTGTTGGCACGATCGATTCTTCGAACGATGTCGATATTTACGTGAACGGCAACCAAGTCGCGGGAGCCTACTGGAATTTGGGTGCTAGTCCGCAATTTCAGCCTCCAATCACTATAGGCGCCATGGGTGACGGCACGACGTATTTTAGAGGCGTGATCGATGATGTTCGCATATATAATATTGCACTCTCTGCCGACCAAGTCTCACAGCTTTACGCCGCCGGGACTTCCGGTCAGCCTTCTTTGGGCGTTACTTCGTCAAGTGTGACGGGAATAACTTCGACCGCAGCCACGGTTATATGGTCGACTTCTGTGGCGGCGAATTCCCAGGTGAATTATGGTACGAGCGTGAGCTATGGTCAGTCGACAACCCTCGATTCCGGTATGGTAATTTCACATTCGCAATCTTTAACCGGTTTGACGCCGAACACGGTATATCATTATCAAATCTCTTCTCATGACGGTTCTGGCAATGTTATCACCTCTCCCGATGCCACATTCAACACTATCGTAGGATCGGTGACTAACACCGCTGATATTTATATAAGCCAAAATATTACAGGAAGCGGGAATGCATCTGATTGCGCAGATTCCGAATCGGTTGCATGGCTCGCTACCAGCGGCAATTGGGGAGGCGGAGCGGGTCATATTGGTTCGGGAACCACGATTCATCTATGCGGAACGATATCAACGGGAATCAATTTTCTGGGAAGCGGCACGACCGGAAGCCCGATCACATTGAAGTTCGAACCAGGCGCGGAGATGAGCGCACCTGTTTTTCCCACAGCTGTAAACGTAAACGGCCAAAGTTATATCGTCATAAACGGTTGCACGAATAGCAATGGCGTTTGCACCGCCAAGGACTATAGCCACAACGGCACCATCGAGAATACCGATAATGGAAGTGCTGACCAATATTGGACCGAGTGTCAGGCTTTCAGTTCACCTTGTCAAAAGCCGAAACATTTTGATAATAGTCAAGGCTCTCTCGCGGTCAATATTGGTTCCGGCAGCAATATCACGGTAGAGAACCTAAACATCTCTGATATATATGTGCGTGCTCCAGGTTCGGATGATCCCACAGGTGGTTTTTATGCTTCCGGAGGGACCACGGGCATCAATTTTTCCGGCGGTTCGAATATCGTGATCTATAATAACTCCATCACTGACGCACAGACGATGATCATCGGCGGAATGAGTGTCGGTCAGCATGATGTGACGATCACTTCAAATGATCTTCTGTATTTCAATTGGGGTATCATCGTCGGATCAGGAGAAGAATCTGGAAGCCCGCCGACTCTCGACAAGCTCACTATATCCAACAATCGCGAAGACGGTTTCGACGCCTGGGAGAACGCTGTGCCACCCGGCACTGATCTGGGTTTTCATCGCGATTGCATATATTTGTTCATAGATAATCCCATCCACAAAGACGGTTGGTTCAGAAACGTCAACATTTACGGGAATTATTTCGGCCCCGGCGTCAATCCGCAGACATCGACTGCTGGCACCGGAGCGATGTTCTTTAGCGCCTATGTTGCCGATCAGTTTCAAAACATAAGGGTATACAATAATATTTCCACACTGAAATCTCCACTCGGTTGGAGCGGAGGTAGTATTCTTGGAGGTCCGCTAGGGACAAACGTGCTTGTGGCCAACAATACCGTTGTCGATCAGGGTGGAGGGAGTGGTATCGGTGCTGGTGGAAAATATCTGTATATTTTTAATAATATTTCAATTGATCCCAAAGGGGAAGGGATACAGACCAATGATTTTGTGAACGATGAATCCCACGATATTTACGAGCAGTATGAATTTTCAGATTACAACCTATATTATGGTTTAAGCGGTGCGGGCAATATCTTTAACACTTCGTGGGTTGCTACCAGTACGAGCGGAAATTATTTTGGAGACAATATAGCTGATACTCTCGCAGAATGGCAACAATGGTATAGTTGGGATATTCACAGTATAACGGCTGATCCGCTTTTGGTTAGTTCAAACCTTTCGAGTCCAGATTTTCATCTGCAAGCATCGTCTCCGGCGATCGGAGCCGGCAAAAATCTGTCTGATTTTGATGGAACCAATCTATGCACAGGATGGCCGCAACCTTCGCCGAGCGGAGATTCCGGGGTGCCCGCTCCCACGCTCTGCTCGGACTATTCAGGGAATCCGCGTCCGGGTCCAAGTTCCGGAGAAGCTTGGGATCTCGGTGCTTATCAATATTGCACAAGCGGATGCGCTTCCGATCCAGCGATTGTCCTTCCTTCTCCTCCTCCTTCATCATCCGTGGGCGGGGGATCTCCCTCTACCGACACCACTCCTCCGTCTGTTCCAACCAATCTTGCCACCACATCAGTCACTTCATCATCAGTAGCGTTGTCTTGGTCTGCTTCAACTGATCCAACAGTATCAGGTCAAACTACTTCAGGTCTTGCTGGGTACAAAATATACCGTTGTCAAGGAAGCTCCTGCACACCATCTACTCAAATAGGGGATTCTGTCACTTCCGGTACGACATACACTGACTCAAGTGTCTCCGCTTCTACTCAATACATATATACAGTCTCTGCCTACGACAATGCCAGTCCTGCCAATGAATCAAACAAATCATCGTCAATTTCAGTGACGACCCCAGCTAGTTCTTCGAATAACAATAATTCCAATAACAATCCGCCAGCTTCGACCCCAACACCAACCCAAACTCCTTCAGGCGGCGGTGGTGGAGGTTCATCATACACTTCACCAAGTCCAATCATATCCAGTGTATCCACAACACCAGTAGGAAACACTTCCATGACAATCACTTGGTCTACTTCACTCCCAGCCACTTCTCAAGTGTTGTATGGACTAACATCTGTATATGGATCACAAACTTCTCTTAATAGCGCTTTGGTTACATCTCACTCCGTTACTATTTCCAATCTCCAAGCCAACACCACCTACCACTTCAAGATTCTCTCCACAGCATCTGGCAGCAATGCTCCTACAAGCGATCTGACCTTTACCACAGGAAAATCAGGAACACCAATTCTTCCTGTAACTTCACCAGTTACAACGCCAACAGTTACTTCCATCCCAACAACTCTTCTCACAATTCCATTCGGTACACGCTCTTCTTCAGTGGTCACACTACAGAATCAACTGATTGCTCTCGGCTTTCTGACCCCCGGACTCAACACTGGATACTATGGTTCACTAACTCAAACAGCAGTAGCAAAATACAAATCAGCAACTACAAATCAACAGTCAATTATCAACACTCAATCTCCAAACTCCAATCTCCCAGCTTCCAACTCCTCTGTCTTTACTAGAACATTAAAACTCGGTTCAATCGGCCCCGACGTCAAACAACTCCAAGTCTTCCTCAACAACCACGGTTACATCATCGCTTCCACAGGCAATGGTTCATCTGGTCACGAAACCACCTACTACGGTCCTGCTACAGCTGCAGCCATCTCCAGATTCCAGCTGGCACACTTCTCTACGATTCTTGCACCATATGGACTTACTCAAGGAACAGGGAACTTTGGGTCTGCGACGATGAGGGTGGTGAATGTCACAAAGTAGGGTAAAATATACATGTGTCAAAACGCATTAAGACATTCCACGGCATTGCACTTCTAGGAGTTTGTTTGATTTTGGCGGTGGTTTTTATTAATTCCGCTGGTCAAGGACTCAACAAGCTTTCTTCATTCACTTCACTATTCAATTCGAGAAGTCAATTGGCGCAAGTTGGCGGGTCAGGTGTAATCTCCCTCATCTTCCCCTCCGGCACCACCTGGACAGTTCCTTCGGATTGGAACAGCTCAAACAACACCATTGAGGTGATCGGAGGAGGAGCCGGAGGAATAAGTGAAAATGGAGGTAGTGGTGGAAGCGGTGGTGGTGGCGGCGCGTATTCAAAAACGACTAATGTAACTCTCACACCCGGTGCGACAGTCAATATTTCCGTCGGCACAGGTGGCGGCGCTGGCTCAAGCGGAGGAGATACTTGGTTCAATGCCACATCATTAGCTAATGCCGTATCTAATGGCTCGTCTGTAAGTGTCGGGGCGCAAGGCGGTCAGGGAGTTTCTGGAGGTTCTTCTGGTAGTGGTGTAGGCGCAACAAAGTATTCAGGAGGAAATGGTGGTTCCTCGTCTTACGAGTATGGCGGTGGCGGAGGTGGTGGAGCAGCGGGCCCTCATGGTAATGGAGATAATGGGGGAGGAGTCTCTGGGGACAACAACTGGGTTTAATCAAGCGGAAGCGGCGGCGGGGGTTCAGGCGGTGGAAGTACCGGCGCCGATGGTGGACACTATTTAAATGGCGCGGCGGGTGGCAATAATTATGACGGCGCGGGCGGGGAGAGCGGTGGCAATCCAGGCGGTGGAGCAGGTTCAAATGGAGGCGGTGGGGCAGGAGGAGCTGGAAATAATATCAGCGCTGGCGGTCCAGGAGGAGCAGGAACTGAATGGGACAGTCTTCACGGTGCCGGAGGTGGTGGCGGAGGTGGAGGTGCCGGATATAATAATGGTGAAAATGGAGGTACTGGAGGAGGGTATGGTGCCGGCGGTGGAGGAGCGGGTGGAGACAATGAACATGCCACGGTTGCCATAGGGGGCACTGGCGCGCAGGGAATAATCGTCGTTACATATGCGCCGATTGGTGGAGGTGATGGTGGAAGCGACATCTCAGCTCCCTCTGTTCCCACCAACCTCTCTACTACAGTCGTCTCATCATCTCAAGTTAATCTTTCATGGTCTGCCTCCACTGATCCGACGGTATCCGGACAGACTACGTCCGGCCTTGGAGGATACCGTATATACAGATGTTCTGGGAACGGTTGTACGCCAATCCAAATCGGCACCGCCACTACCAATTCATATTCTGATACTAACCTGACTGCCTCCACCCAGTATACATATACTGTGGCTGCATATGACGGAGCTTCGCCCGCAAATGTGAGTTCTCCATCATCGAGTGCAAATGCCACCACACAGGCGTTCTGCGCAAGCAATGTTCTCTGTGTGGGAACTGGCCAGGCGTATACTACTATAATATCCGCCATCAATGACGCCGTACCCGGGAGTACGGTCTTGGTCTATCCCGGCAGTTACAGCGGTCCTATTACGATCTCAAGGTCGGGAACTGCCGGAAATCCGATCACCATCAAGTCCCAGACTCAGGCCGGAGCTCTCCTTACTGGAGGAGGATTCATTATCTCCGGTAGCTATATTACTATTGACGGCTTTGAGATTACCGCTGGCCAAGGCTTCACTACCGGAGAGGGGTCTAGCAATATCATATTGGAGAATAACAAGATGCATGATTTTGGCGACACCAACGGCGCTACTGCCATAGCGGTTGTAGGATCCAGCAACGTGACTATACAGGGCAACGATATTTATAATGCTAATCACGACGGCATAGATCTGTGGAACAATGTTTCAAACATCACTATCCAATACAACCACATGCATGACTTCAGTCAGCCTCCCGGTAACACTGACCACATAGACGCCATTCAGTCCTACGGCGCGGCGGGCACTTCGGCTAACAATGTAACCCTTCGCGGCAACTATTTTCACGTCAGTGTGGACGAAGGCATCTTGTTCAGCGATCGCCCTAGTTACAATTTGACGATAGAAGATAATGTATTCGTTGGTAATGGAGCTTGGGATATGATGCTCTCTCAAGTCACTGGAGCTACTATCGAACATAACACGATGTGTGCGTTAGTCATGAACTATCCGTCAGATACAAACATAACTTTACTCAACAATATTTTTGTTTGTGCTGTAGAATTCTACCCTAACAGTGATACCAACATGTCGGCATTTAGTTCATACGGTTATAATTTATCCCTCTTTTCAAGTTGTCCTTGGTGTGGTTATACCCCCGCAAGTACTGATATTGATGGTAACGCAACATTCACTGGCGGTGCTAGTCCTTCCAGTTGGGCGGGTTTCCAGCTTACCTCGAGTTCTCCGGGATACCATGCCGCCTCTGATGGCCTCGACATGGGTGCAACATATTACGGCGGTACTTATACTCCTCCTCCATCTCCCGCTCCCGACACCACCGCTCCCAGTGTTCCTACTAGTCTGGCTACCACTTCCGTAACTTCATCATCAGTAGCATTGGGCTGGTCAGCATCCACTGATCCAACAGTATCAGGTCAAACTACTTCAGGTCTGGCAGGCTACAAGGTATACCGCTGTTCGGGAAGTTCCTGCACACCTTCTACTCAAATAGGGGATTCTGTCACTTCCGGTACGACATACACTGACTCAAGTGTCTCCGCTTCTACTCAATACATATATACAGTCTCTGCCTACGACAATGCCAGTCCTGCCAATGAATCAAACAAATCATCGTCAATTTCAGTGACGACCCCAGCTAGTTCTTCGAATAACAATAATTCCAATAACAATCCGCCAGCTTCGACCCCAACACCAACCCAAACTCCTTCAGGCGGCGGTGGTGGAGGTTCATCATACACTTCACCAAGTCCAATCATATCCAGTGTATCCACAACACCAGTAGGAAACACTTCCATGACAATCACTTGGTCTACTTCACTCCCAGCCACTTCTCAAGTGTTGTATGGACTAACATCTGTATATGGATCACAAACTTCTCTTAATAGCGCTTTGGTTACATCTCACTCCGTTACTATTTCCAATCTCCAAGCCAACACCACCTACCACTTCAAGATTCTCTCCACAGCATCTGGCAGCAATGCTCCTACAAGCGATCTGACCTTTACCACAGGAAAATCAGGAACACCAATTCTTCCTGTAACTTCACCAGTTACAACGCCAACAGTTACTTCCATCCCAACAACTCTTCTCACAATTCCATTCGGTACACGCTCTTCTTCAGTGGTCACACTACAGAATCAACTGATTGCTCTCGGCTTTCTGACCCCCGGACTCAACACTGGATACTATGGAACACTAACCCAAACAGCGGTAACAAAATACCGTGCATCAATCACCACAGCATCTCCAACCACCCAACCTCCAATCTCCCAGCTTCCAACTTCCAGCTCCCAATTCACCCGCACTCTCAAGCTCGGTTCAATCGGCCCCGACGTCAAACAACTCCAAGTCTTCCTCAACAATCACGGCTATATCATCGCTTCCACAGGCAACGGTTCATCTGGTCACGAAACCACCTACTACGGTCCAGCCACAGCCGCAGCAGTCTCTAGATTCCAGCTGGCACACTTCTCTACGATTCTTGCACCATATGGACTTACTCAAGGAACAGGGAACTTTGGGTCTGCGACGATGAGGGTGGTGAATGGGATGAAATAGGAGAAATTTCCCCGCCAAATAGGGCATCTTGCGCATTGACAAAAGCCATGCTACATTATCTCCGCGTATGTTTCTCGTCGCTTACGCGTTAGCAATATGAACGAGAGATCCGCTAGCGCGTTATTTTCGAGAGATTCTCAAGAAAGTGATCGTTGCGGGATACAAAAAGAAAATGTCAAAGAGACTTTTCGTAGGCTCGATAGCCTGGGGTACGACCGACGCCACCCTGAAGACGCACTTCGAACAAGCCGGTCAGGTAGAGTCAGCCGCAGTTATCATCGACAAGATGTCAGGCCGCTCCAAGGGCTTCGGCTTCGTGGAGATGGCCGCTGATGCCGATGCGCAAACTGCCATCGACAAGCTTAACGGCTCCGAGCTCGATGGTCGCAAGATCGTCGTCTCCGAGGCTCGTCCAAAACAATAAGCTAAAATATTGTTTGCGAATAACACTTCGTGGTTCTCTGAATCCCGGGGTGTTTTCGTTGTGTATAAGTAAACAGTAAACGGTAATCAGTAAACAAGAGGCATGTTCTCTACGTTTACGGTTTACTGATTACGGTTTACTAATTGATATTACGCCACCAATCCGATACTGGAGCTTTATGTATTATCTCGATCACTCGATCCACCGAATCTGTTATCTCGAATAGGCCCAAATCCGGATGATCTATTGCATGATATCCCTCATACATGGTTTTTTCTATAAATTCCTTCAAAGGATTCCAGAATTTCGAGCCAAACATGATGATAGGTACTCGAGGGATCTTATTTGTCTGTATGAGAGTGAGAATGCTGAAAAGCTCGTCGAAAGTTCCGAAGCCACCGGGGAAGAAAACGTATGCTTCGGCGGCGAAAGTCATCATGGTTTTCCTGGTGAAGAAATAAGTAAAATCAATGCTGTCCGTCTCATATGGATTGGCCGTGCGCTCGCGGACTAGATTTATACGGATGCCTATGGATTTGCCGCCGGCATCGTGCGCGCCTTTGTTCGCCGCTTCCATTATACCCGGACCTCCGCCGGAGATGACCGCGTAACCGGTGTCTTTGACTATTGCCCGTCCAAGATCGTATGCCGCTTTGTAATGTTCGCTGTCGGAAGGAGCCATAGACGAGCCGAATATGGTCACCGACCGCGGGTATTTTTTCAGGAATTCGAAGCCGCTCTTGAATTCTCTATTTATGCGTTCGAGGTGTTCCTCTATGGATTTCTCATGAATATCTTGCCGTGAGAGCGGCCCGCGGTCGTTGTTTTTAGACATGGGAATAGTTTAGCATGCATGCAATAAACATGGAATAAAAGTATAAGTTCCTTTATACTGGCCGGATGAAGTTCACCATCATAGCAAAGGCAGCCGACTCCGATAAGGGTGGCAAATCGCTCGCTCGTGCAGGCGTAATTGAGACACCTCATGGACGGATTGAGACGCCGGCTTTTATTCCTGTAGGCACCAAGGCCACTGTCAAATCCCTTACACCGGAACTCGTCAGGGATGCGGTCATAGCGGATGCCATATTGGCAAATACATACCATCTATATCTGCAACCAGGCGTAG
Organism: uncultured bacterium; assembly: GCA_963851055.1. Taxonomy (GTDB): domain Bacteria; phylum Patescibacteriota; class Minisyncoccia; order Phycocordibacterales; family PALSA-1337; genus C7867-002. Next base: position 16,419 of record CAWKMY010000004.1, read on the forward strand.
AAGTTTTGAAGAAAGCCGGTGGTCTTGGAAAGTTCATGAATTGGGCAGGCCCAACTTTCACTGATTCTGGGGGATTTCAGGCATTCTCTTTGGGTAGCGCCAATGGACGTGCCGCAAAAATTGCTTCGAAGGACGCGGCAAATTCTTCGGCAGGAAAATTTTTGGACAGTGAAAATAGTGAAGCTGATGAAATTTCGGATGATGGCGGTCCCCATGTCTCTCTGGCGAAAGTCGATGACGACGGTGTTACCTTCAAATCTATCATTGACGGTTCCGAGCATCGCTTTACTCCGGAAAAATCAATCGAGATACAGCACGATATAGGCGCCGACATCATATTCGCATTCGACGAATGTTTATCTCCACATGAATCGTACGAGAGACAGAAGCAGGCTGTAGAGAGGACTAGACTTTGGGCGCAAAGATGTTTGGAAGAGCACAAGAAGTTGGAAGCAGATCGGAAATTTGGAAGTGGTCAGGCATTGCTGGGGATAGTCCAAGGCGGCCGTCATGAAGATTTACGTAAGAAAAGCGCACGCGATATAGGCTCAATGGTTTTGTCCGATGATAATTCAAAGACTGGCGGATTTGACGGCTTCGGCATAGGCGGATCATTCGACAAGGACGACATAGGTACCGCAGTCAAATGGGTCTGCGAAGAATTACCCGAAGGCAAACCCCGGCACTTGTTAGGGATCGGCGAGCCTGAAGACATGATACGCGCCATCGATAACGGCATAGACACTTTCGATTGCGTTGCGCCGACCAGATTGGCCAGAAATGGCGCCGCATATATTCATCCGTCAAAAGAAAATCCGAGAGGCCGGCTCAATTTGCTCAATGCTTCATTCACCGCTGATTTCAATGCATTGGATGGCGAATGTGCTTGCTACACCTGTAAAAATTACTCGCGCGCTTATATAGCCCACTTATTCCGTTCAAAGGAAATGCTCGGAGCGACATTGCTTTCAATTCACAATCTTTATTTCTTGGTCAACTTGGTCAAGGAAGCGAGACAGGCGATCATCAAAGGGAAGTGGGAGGAATTCCGCGAAAAATTTATCAAGGCTCGATCTATGGGACGATCTTAAATCTCCTTCGGCTTGTATTCAGCCGGCGCTCTCTCCAGCCACCATTCCAATTGATCTAGAGTGAGCAATCCTTCCTGCGCACCGACGAATTGGGCTACGGACATAGGATTGACCGGTGCCCATACTAGGGCTTCCAAAGGTGCTTTGCCCATAGCCATGGCAGAGACGAAAGTGGATGCCCAAGCGTCGCCGCAACCAGTGCGCTCAAAAGCCGGCCGAGGATCAGGATACATCGGTATATGGTAGTAATGCTCACCGTCATAGAGATAAGCTCCCTCGGTGTTATCGGTGATGGCGACCATCTTTGGTCCATAAGCGGCGATCTTTTTCATCATATCTTTTATGCTATTTACACGCTCTACCTTTGAATCAGTCGGGGCCGGATTTGTCTTCAGAATCCTTTCTGCCTCTTCCACATTAACTACAAACAAATCAGTCCGCGCATATATCCTTTTGAGTTCTTCAAAGCCCAACTGCATCTGGAATGTTCCGGGTTGGAAGGCGAGTTTGACCGAAGGATTTGCCTCGAGATAGTCGGCTATCATCATATGGTATGGAAATGTATTGGCGGCCAGAGAAGTCAAGTATATCCATTTTGGCGGTAGGCCGTTGACTGAATAGCGTCCAGCCGCAGTGTGACGATCAAAAGCATCCGGCAGGCGATAATCATATTCAGTGTGTTTGACCAGAATGGTCCTGTCCACATCGTACCAAAGAACGAAGTGATAATTCGTCGGCTTACTCTTGTGGACTTTTATGAAAGAAGTGATGACTTTATTCTTCTGCAATTCCACCATGCAGTCCCGGCCATTCTGATCGTCGCCCATATTCGCAACTAGAGCGGAACGCAAACCGAGGCGCGCTCCGGAGACGGCGGCGTTCGGGGCATTGCCTACGGCTTTGACCACCTTGACGTATTCAAATGGTATCTTGTCGCCGAAAGGCATGCAGATCTCGCAATCGCTCGTATTGACCTTGCAATGCACCTCGGCTTTTTCCAAACGGATGAAGGCATCCGTGGTTATATCTCCGATGGCCAAGATGTCTATTTGTTTACGCAACATTGTTTCTATAATATAAGATTGTACGCTATAATTGTACCATGTTATCCCTGCGAGAATATGTGGAACAAGCCCGTGAAAAGCATGTCGCCATAGGCCATTTCAACATCTCCACTCTTGATGGTGTATGGGCTGTAGCAGATGCGGCGGAAGCTCTGAATGTGCCAGTTATCATCGGCGTCTCCGAGGGCGAGCGCGACTATGTCGGCATCAAAGAAGCCGTGGCCATAATTAAGTCTATTCGCGAAGGACGCGGCCAGCCTATTTTTCTCAATGCCGACCATACTTATTCATTTGATCGGGTCAAAGAGGCTATAGATGCCGGTTTCGACGCGGTTATATTCGATGGCGCTCAATTATCATTAGAAGACAATATTGCTACAGCAAAGAAGTGTGTCGAGTATGCAAAGAGTCATAAGTCCGCTTCCGGTCACGATATCCTCGTCGAAGGGGAGTTGGGTTATATAGGCAAATCTTCAGAGGTAATGACATCAGTCCCGACTGGCGTTCAATTGACCAGTCCGGAAGACGCGGCCAGATTTGCAAAAGAGACGGGCGTGGATTTCCTTGCTCCCGCGGTGGGAAATTTCCACGGACTTCTGGAAGGCAACCGCGAGCTCACCCTCAAAGCAAAAAAGATAGATCCGGAGCGCGTATCAGAGATAAGTCAGGCTACCGGTCTGCCGCTCGTATTGCATGGCGGCTCCGGCCAAGGCGATGAGTTGGTCGTAAAGGCTATAAAAGCCGGTGTAGCGATCGTTCACGTCAATACCGAATTGCGCGTGGCCTATCGGTCAGGTCTAATGAAGTCGCTTTCAGAGAATCCGGATGAGGTCGCGCCTTATAAGTATCTGAAACCGGCAAAATTGGCCATGCAAAAGGTTGTGGAAGAGAAGCTTAAAGTATTTAACAATCTTTGATACAAATGTTATAATACATCTCGTTATGTCTAACGTAGAATTCGATACAGATCTCGATAATAACCCACGTTACGCGCAGCAGGCTTCGGCGGGAGCTATATCCAGTCGGAATGGCGCATATGGCCATCCACAAAGTCGCGGCATGGCTGGCTGGCTGGTGGCTCATGGTATAGTCAGTGGCGATTCAAGCGCCAAGACTGTGCTCATAGGCATAGTTTGCATAAATTTCTTGGCCGCTGCGCTAATCCTTTATTTCTTCGTCTTGCGCTAGTTTTTATAAAATATTAATTTCAAATACAAATGAAACATTTGAAGCATCAATCGCCGCCATTGCCTTTATCAGTCAAAATCATATTCATAGCAGTCATTATCTCAAACGTGGTGACGGCAATATGGGTATTTAAATTTCTATCATGAAGACCTATCTCATAAAAAATCGCGGCTTTACCCTCATCGAATTGCTCGTAGTTATTTCCATCATAGGTCTTCTATCGTCCATCATATTGGCGTCTTTGAATAATGCCAGACAGAAGGGCGTTATTGCCGCGGCTTTGGAATTTGCCGCTACGAATTATCATGCGTTGGGTGCCAATGCCATCGGGTATTGGAATTTTGACGAAGGAAGTGGACCACCATTGGATTCTTCTGGCAATGGTCTTAATTTTTTACAGTCAATAACTTACGCCAATACCAATCCTACGCCACCAAGTGGTAGTGGATACGCTGCCGATTTTAGAGTGAGATCCTCGGCCCTTTCTCTGACGTTCCCAAGCACTATGACGACATTACCAGCGACATTCAGTTATTCTACTTGGGTTTATCCAACAAGTGTTTGGAATAATGGTTATGGAGATTGGGTTTTGGAGATTTCTTCTAACCTTGCTATCGTGATTGACGCTAACAATATTGCTTATTGCATTAATTATTACGGTGATGGTTCTATTTTTGGCCAGGATAAGTCTTCGAGAACCATTCCGTTGAATGTTTGGACTCAGATTACATGTAGTTATGATGGCACAAATATGACTACATATATAAATGGTAACCCTGATACAAAATTAAGTGCAAATATTTCTGGCCAATTAGGATCAACAAATTTATTTATAGGAGAAGGTCCACAAAACTTCCATGGTCTCATGGACGATGTAGCTATCTACGGTCAATCACTCTCTCAAGCTCAAGTAAAAAACCTCTACGCCCTCGGTGCGGCAAAGCATGGCATTACGCTAAAGTAATATATAGGTCGAACCTCAGTGAGGCCGGATCTCAAGGCGGATTTGCATTTTCCAGCCGTTCATGTAAGATATCGGACATGTTGTCATTAGTTGTCGAACGCCGAGAAGGCGCCAAAAACGAGGTTTTGAGGAAAGCAGGCAAGATTCCTGCCGTCTTTTATGGTCCAAAAGAAGCCTCAACTTCTGTTGCTATAAACACAAAAGAATTCGCCAAGATCTGGAAGAAAGCCGGTGAATCCTCGGTCATTATTCTCAAAGATGGTACGACCGAGCACGAAGCTCTCATTCACGAAGTGGACAAGCATCCTCTCACGGGCGAACCTCGTCATGCTGATTTCTATGTTATCGAAAAGGGAAAGAAAGTCACCGTCAGTGTTCCTATCATATTTGTTGGAATTTCTCCTGCGGTTAAAGACAAGGGTGGTATTCTGGTAAAAGTCCATCGCGATATCGAGGTGGAAGCCGGAGCTCGCGATTTGCCGCACGATTTGACCGTAGATATCTCCAAACTTATAGAATTGAATAGCGTTATTCATGCCAAGGACATTATTCTTCCGAAAGGCGTAGATTTGAAGATCAATCCTGATGAAGTCGTAGCATCCATAGCTGAAGCCAAGGAAGAAGTTGTCGAAGCTCCTGCCGCCATCGACATGTCATCTATCGAAGTTGAAGCCAAGGGCAAGGAAGTTAAGGAAGGCGAAGCTCCTGCCGGTGATGCTGGTAAGGGCGGTGCCGCCGATGCGAAGGGAGGTGGCGATGCGAAGAAGTCTCCTGAGAAGAAATAAAAATACTCAAACTGTTTTGGAAGGGCGCCTCCGGCGCCTTTTCTGTTATAATAGACTCGTGAATATAGCAGTAAAAAGCGCTTTTTTTGTTGCGATTTTCGTCGCTATGCTGATTTCAGCCGTAGCTCTTACGTCCCGTTTTGTTAATGCCCAAACCCTGCAATGCAACACTGCCGCCGAAAAAGTCGCTTGTCAGAACGCTCTCAACCAAGCTCTGGCTGACGAGGCGGCCGCCCAAGCCCAACTCACGCAAGCCCAAGGCAAAAGCGCCACCCTGACACAAGCCATAGCCCTTCTAACGGCCAAAATCAATGCCGCCGAGGCCCAGATCAAAGCCGAAAATATCCTTATACAGACGCTCGGTAGCGATATAGTAGACAAACAGAATCATATAACCGATCTAGAAACACACATAGCGACAGGTAAACAGACTCTAGCTGATATTCTCCGTAAGACGAATGAGCTCGACGCTTATTCTTTGCCGGAAGTTCTTTTATCGCAATCGACTGTCACTGGTTTTTTTAATGATATTGATACTTTTCAAGCTGTTCAGAACGGTCTTGAAAATACCTTCAATATGCTTCGGACCGACGAGGCTTCGACTAGCGCAGAGAAAGATGCTCTGACCGTGCGGCAAAATACAGAAGAGGATGCCCGCTACGCTATCCAGCAGCAGGAAGCTTCCGTTAAGAGCGATCAGGCCGAACAGAAACAGCTACTCTCCATCAGCAAAGGAAATGAAAAGGCTTATACGACGGTAGTGGCACAGAAAGCCGCTCAAGCGGCACAAATAAGAGCGGCCCTATTCCCATTGGCTGGAGGTGGAAAGTCCATACCATTCGGCACAGCATACCAATATGCCCAAGTAGTCCAACAAAAGACTGGTGTGCCGCCCGCATTCCTTCTCGCTATCCTTACTCAAGAAACCAACCTCGGCGGCAATGTCGGCACATGTTATCTCACCGATCCGAGTAGCGGTTCCGGTATCAACATAAAGACCGGCGCCATGATGGCCAAGGTCATGAGCCCGACTCGTGATGTTCAGCCATTCCTTCAGATCGTCCAATCTCTCGGCGGTGACTATACGAAGACGGTAGTCTCATGTCCACAATCGGTCGGATGGGGCGGAGCTATGGGACCTGCCCAATTTATCGCTTCCACTTGGATGCTACTCAAGGATCGCATTGCGGCAGCTATGGGCGATAGTACGCCTAGCCCGTGGGATCCACAGGATGCTTTCATGGCCGCTGGACTTTATCTGTCTGACCTTGGTGCAGGTTCAACTAGTTATACTGCGCAGAAGAACGCCGCCTGTAAATATTATTCTGGTCGCGCTTGCGGATATGTCACAGGTGCTACCGCCTACGGCAATAGCGTTCTGGCCTTAGCAAATCAGATACAGACGACGGAGATAGATGCTCTGCAGGGGCTATAGGAGTAAGAAGCAGGAAGCAGGGAGGAAGGAGAAAACACCCAAAAAATTCTGAAGGGGTGTATAATTCGGGAGATGAATACACCAGTAAAGACATTTTTTGATTTAAATGTGTGGCAAGAGGGCAGGAAGCTCACAAAAATTGTCTATGATAAGACGCAGCATTTTCCAATGGAGGAAAGATTTGGTCTAACTTCCCAAATGAGACGAGCTTCTGTGTCAGTTATTGCAAATATAGCTGAAGGTTTTGGACGTACTTCAATTAAAGAGAAATTGAATTTTTATAATCAGGCCCACGGGTCATTAACCGAGCTACAGAGCCATACTTTCATTGCTAATGACTTGCAGTACCTTTCTAAAGAGGAGACCGATGAATTATTTGCTAAAATGCAAAATTCCCAAGCACTTCTTCAGGGATTGGTGAGGTCAACACGGAAAAGACTTACTACATCATTATGAAAATTAATTACAACAAAGAAGATGTTGCTGACCATCACGGTGTTGCAGCCGTGATAAAGAACGAAAAAGGCGAGATATTAGTGCAAGAACATGTGAAATATGGTTTTTGGACAATTCCAGTTGGTAAGGTTAAAAATGCTCAAAATGTTGATGATGGACTAAAGGAAGAAATATTAGAAGAGACTGATTTAAATGTTTTAGAAGCCAGAGAAATTGTGGTAAAAGATTATTTCTATGAAAGAAATGGAAAAAGCATAAAAGTGATCAGCCATTTATTTGAGATCCTGAGGTATTCTGGGAAATTAAATAATCTTGAGCCTCATAAACATAGCCAGCAATTATTTATGTCAATTGATCAAATTAAAACATTGCCGTATCTATCTGATCTGACTTTGTTATATCTGGAACAGGTAGGCTTTAAAAGGCCAGCTCGCATTTGAGCTAGTCATCTCCCTGCTTCCTGCTTCTTTCTCCTTACTCCTATATCGTAAGAATAACCGGTATAACCATCGGCCTCTTGGCTGTTTTTTGCAACAGATACTTGGAAACGGCGTCAGTGATATTATCTTTAACGATATCAACACTGAATGGATTCATGCCTTTTGTTGAACGTTCAGCTGTATCTTTTACCAGCAAACGGACCTCGTGAAGAAGTTCCTGATTTTCGCGCAAATAGACGAAGCCGCGAGATATGATATCAGGGGATTTCTTGAGCTTACCGGTCTGGGCATTCATGATGCCAAAGACTATGAATATGCCGTCTTCAGCCAGAGCTTTGCGGTCGCGGATGACGACATCCTGAACATCTCCGACAGAGAAGCCGTCGACGAGAACTAGACCTGATGCTGCTTTTTCCTTGAGTTTGACTATCTTGGTGCCGCCGTTCTGGATCTCGACGACATTGCCATTATCAGGAATAATGACATCTGATTCCAGAAGTCCATTTGCCTCTTTTGCTACGTCGCCGTGGGCGCGCAGCATGTAGTGATAACCGTGTAGAGGCATGAAGAATTTCGGGTGAATCTTACGGTGTATCCAAGCCGTCTCATCGCGATTGGCATGACCTGAAGAGTGAACGTCGGCGATCTTGTAGTGAAGGATCTTGGCGCCTTGGCGGGAAAGATTGTCCTTGAGCTTCTGGATCGGTCGTTCGTTGCCGGGGATGACCGACGAAGATAGGACGACTGTATCACGCGGTGTGATTTTGATCTTGGCATGGGTCTTGTTGGACATGCGCACCAGAGCGGAGAAATCATTTGCCTGGGCTCCTGTCGAAAGGATGACGATGCGATCAGGAGGGAAGTTCTCGATATCGTCAACGGAAATGATTGTTTCCTTTTTGGCCTTGAGGAGGCCGAGATGTTTACAGACGTCTATATTCTGTTTGAGGCTACGGCCTTCAACGACTACTCTCTTGCCATAAAGCTCGGCGAATTCGACTATCTTTAGCAAACGTTCGAGAAGGGAAGAGAAAGTAGCGATGATGAGGCGGCCCTGCATATTCTTGATGATATTCTCGAGGTTCTTGTGCACGACGCGCTCTGACAGGGAGAAGCCTGGGTTCTCGACGTTGGTAGAATCAGCCATGAGCATGAGGACATTGGTTGGGCTTGCCACCGGATTGCCATATGAGTTCAAACCGCCGACTATAGGGAAGGCTCGGTCGTATTCGGCTTCTTCATTGGTTGTTGGCACTCCATCATCGTGATCTAGTTTGAGGTCGCCGGTGTGCACTATAGAGCCATATGGAGTCTCTATGATGACACCCATGGAGTCAGGAATAGTATGCGTCACAGCGAAGAACTTTATCCTGATCTTTCCAACCGTGATAGTCGAATTTTTCTCAACGACTTGGATATCTAGTTTCGGAAGACCAGGGAATTCCTCCTGGCGTTTCTGTATAAGGACTGAAGTCAAAAGACGCGTGTATAGAGGCGGATTGCCTATGCGCGGCATGATATATGGTATGCCGCCTATGTGGTCGAGGTGGCCGTGGGTGATGACTACTGCACGTATCTTGTCCTGGCGCTCCTCGAGATATTTCGTGTTGGGCAATATGAAATCAATGCCCGGTGTATCGTCGTCCTTGAATTGGAAACCGATATCTATAACTACTATATCGTCGCCATACTGTATGCAGGTCATATTTTTGCCGATCTCTTCCACGCCTCCAAGAGGGATGATGCGGATAGAATCGGCCGCTAATGCAGGCACTACGTCGCCTTCACGGCGCACGGCAGGCTTGGCCGATGGACCGCGGCGGAAGGATTTGGCGGCATCTGGACGTACGATATTCATGCGGGCACCGGCTATATGTCGAGCAAGCAACGGGGCGTGCTTTACTGTTGAAAATTGCTTATTTCCGGTAAAAGGCGTGCGCGCTCGAAATTGGCTAGAAGCGGGCCTTCTGAAAGGCGCAATTTTGCGTGCTCCGCGGCCCATGACGATGCGGTGGCCATTCGGTGCCGTAGTGTCTGCCGGGCTAGCAGGCGCTACTCCTCCGGAGACATTTTCTGTGCGGATGATGCGTGTCCGGTTGAATCGGTTGATGAATGGTCTCTTGGGGCGGAAATTTCCGCCGGGTTGATTTCTGTTTTGTTCGTTGTTCATTTCTGGTTTTTATTATTATCTTCTAACTCCCAACTCCTAACTTCTATTTTTGTGCGAATATATTCCAAACTTTCTCCGTCTCCACATACCAACTGGATATAGAACTCCATCGGTCGGATGGTAGGACTATCGATCTCAAAGTTATTCCCTGTAGTGTCTTTGGCACCGCGTATATAAAATCAGTAGAATATAGGAATATGGCCGGTATATCTCCCTGTATCAAGCTATCCAGCTTTGTGTAGTCGGCAGAGAGGGTAGTTGTAGATGCGGTAGAACGGATATCAGAGAGTACGGCATCTACTTTGCTATTGGCATACAAGGCAACATTCAGACCTGGGGCGTTTCTTTGCGACGAATGCCAGAAAGCGTATAGGTCGCGATCTTTACCGATCTGTTCGCCGAAGAGCAGGGCGTCATACTTCCTGGTGCTGATGATATTCTGATAGAGATCGGCCTGGTCGAAGACCTGGATACTGATTTGTACACCTATAGATCCCCATTGGCTTTTAAGCATATTGGCGGCGGCTACGAGGTCAGGGGAATCGGCAGTGTATATGTCGAATGAAAGGGTTGTTGAAGCGGTCTTTGCTTTCTTCTGGTATATTCCTGCGGCATCTTTCTTCCAGCCGTTCTTCTCCAAGAGCGCCATGGCTCCGGCAACGTCGGCCGTATCTGTCGCCGATGCCGGATTCAGGCCGATATCATTGGACATGCTTTCAGGAATGGGTCCGTGAGCCGGTTTGCCATAGCCATAGAGGACGGCCTTGATGATAGCGGTCCGGTCAGTGGCCATGTCAAGGGCTTTGCGCACGACTGGGTCCGCAAGCACGGGTGCTTGGCCCTGATTCATGAAGACGCCGAATACTCGCGGCAATGGAGCCGAAAGGATTGTATAGCTTTCGGCGGAATTGGAAGCGAGTTTAGCAGCTTCGGCCGGATCTACCGAAGGAAGACTATCTATATAACCCCCGTTCAAGGCCGCCAAGGCGGTGTTTTCGTCCGGAAAGAAAGAGAAAGATATCGTACCGATGTGCGGAAAAACGCCCTCATATCCCTTCCACGGAACCAAGCCGTATGAAGTCGGTATGCCTCCTTTGTCGCGGATGATGGAGTTGATCTTATAAGGTCCGGCGCCTACCGGATCTATGTTGTATTGGCTAAATATAAATTGGTCGTCACTGACCGAGCTCCAAATGTGCTTGGGAATGATGCCGACCGCGGTATTGGCCAAGAACCCGTTGTATGGCTGTTTCAGTATGAATTGTATTTCCGACGGCGAGATCTCTTTGACCGTGATATTCGCCCAATCAGCTTGGCGGGGGCTTTTCAAAGCCGGGTCCTGGATCTTCTCTATAGTGAAGGCCACGTCATCCGCGGAAAGGGGCGTGCCATCCTGGAATATCACTCCACCTTTCAGTATGAAATCATAAGTCAGGCCGTCAGGAGAAATGGTCCATGACTTGGCTATATCCGGGACGATATGCCCGTCATCGTATTTGACTAGGCCGGCATAGACAAGGGCGGATATGTCGCGGTCGGTGTCAGAAACCGCTAACACAGGATTGGCGTTGCGCGGCAGATCGATCTCGCCTTCGCGTAGGAGGCCTCCGTTGCCGGGGATTTCCGTCATGAACAAGTTACCGGTACGAGACGCGAGAAGCAGAGCGGATACCGCCGCCGCTATGATCAAGATGCCGAAAATCGCCTTCTCCGTAGCCGAGAATTTGTGTATATATTCCAATATGTGTGAACCGCGTTTAATGCGGATTTCTTTTTCCATTTGTTGGTCGTTCACGATATACGATTAGATTCGTATTAAATAAGATTAAGCAATGCTGATATAGCAAAGAGAATAGCTATAATGATAGTAGCGGTAAAGAGCCATTTCTCAAGGCCTCTCCTCGTATGGTAGGCGGAACTCCAGTTGTCGTTGCCGCCAAAAGCGCCACCGACTTGCGCGCTAGTGCGCTGCAGGAGTATAGCCGCCACCAAAAGGACGGACAGAATTATCTGGGCGTACGGTAGGAGAGACTTCATTGATATATACATGCTAGCATATGGATGTCGAGCGCGCAACCATGTTGTGCTACAATGGCTATCCAAAGCTATCCGATGTCTTCCCGATCAATCATAATCTTTTTATCTGTGCTGGCCATTCTGATCATAGGTGGCTACGAATTTGTCTCAAATTTCAACTATACCAGGCATATAACCTTGCCGGCCAATATGCTGGCATCCTCGACAGGAACTGATACAGGCGTCACTACGGATGCTTCAAGCACTATAGCAGGCGGTATATTCGGACTGAACGATCCGTCGCTCTCCTCGCCGGCATCCTCGACCATCGATACTTCTTCCTGGTTGACCTATTCCAACGCTTCTTCTAACTACTCTATCCGATATCCGGCTAACTTGTCAGTCAATACTGACGCTAGCGGCGACTTGGTCTTGGCTTTTCCCAAGGATCAATATTTCCACTGGCCGCTCTTGGATAGTGCCACGGTGACTATAACTGCCACCTCTTCATGTCAGACGGTCGAGGGCTCAACTTTCCCCGGGAGCCCGGCTCCGGTTTCGTTCCAACTGAACGGCTATCCATTTACACGCATTGAAGGTGGAGATGCCGCGGCCGGGAATATATATCGTGAATTGGCCTACGATGTTCATTCTAAGAGTCTCTGCTATCACATAGACATACTTGACCACGGAGCCAACGGCGCCGGTCTATATGTTGCCGATCAATCCCTTATATCTAGCTATGATGCAGCCCATACGATAGATCTTACGGCTGTTCTAGGCGTCTTTAACGCCATGGTCAATACCTTCCGTTTCAGCCAAAGCGTGCTATAATATCCTCCGTCTTTAATATATTAGAAATCTAATCTCATCATCATGACTTCCAGCAAAAAATCAACGCTAACGATAGCCATCATCGTCGTTATCATCGTCATAGCCGGTATCCTCTGGTTCAGCCGCGGATCTTCCCCGGCTTCTAATTCATCAGATGATTCTTCGGCCAATGTTTCGGCCCCGACCTCGGTGGCCAATGGCGCCGCTCCCGTAGCCGTTTCCGAGACGACCAAAGTCTCCGGATCCTTGTCCGAATATCAGAACGCCGAGCTCGGCTTCTCGGTCAATTATCCGAGTTCTTGGGAAAAAGAAGAGACTAACGCAGGCGCAACCTTCATCATTCCCATAGACCCTTCGCAGGTCTCTACCGTAGCCACTCTTCAAGGTAATGTCCAAGTCCTTTCAGGTACATGTGCTTTCCCGCCGGTGACTAGCATCCAGGATCGCGGCACCGTGAAAGTCGGCGCGGATACTTTGGATACTATCTCTATGTCGAACACGGTTCAGGGTCGCGACTATTTCAATAGGATGTATTCGCTCCAGCACGGCGATATCTGCTACATGTTCTCCTTCGCCTCCATCACTCTGGCCCCGTCTTCAAAAGGTCTGACCGGATCGAATATTACTCAATCTGATAATAATAACAAAGCCATAGTCAATAGCGCCGATAGCGATTTCACCGCTATGGTCAAATCCTTTGCCTATATCACCACACCTGCAGGTGAAAGCGAGACCCAAGCTTCGCCCGCAAAATAATGATGGTTAAGAAGTAAGAAGTGAGGAATAAGAATAAAGTATAAATAATAAAAATCATGACCTACATCATTCTAGCCGTAATAATCCTCGTAATCCTCTGGGCGATCTTTGCCTACAACAGCTTGGTTGGAGGCAGGAACCGAGCCAAGGAAGCCTGGGCGGACATAGATGTCCAGCTAAAGCGTCGTTACGATCTCATTCCTAATCTGGTCAATACGGTCAAGGGCTATGCCACCCACGAGAGCTCGGCTTTCGAGAATGTGACGCGGGCCCGTGCCGCCGCCATGGGCGCGACCTCGCTCGCGGATAAGGGCCCTGCCGAAGCCACTTTGGCCGGAGCCCTGAAGTCAGTATTCGCCATAGCTGAAGCCTATCCTGACCTCAAAGCAAACCAGAATTTCCTTTCGCTTCAAAATGAGTTGACGGATACCGAAGACAAGATCCAAGCGGCACGGCGTTTCTACAACGGCAATGTCAGGGATTTCAATACGGCTATCCAGAAATTTCCCGGCAATGTGATCGCCGGTACTTTCCATTTCTCGGCCATGGAGTTCTATCAACTGGATGACGCAGATGCGGCCGCCAAGGAGCCGGTAAAGGTACAGTTCTAGTCGTGGCTACCCTCTATACATTACAAGGGAAAAATGTTCGTCGCACATGGCTTCTAATGGCCGTCTTTTTGCTGGTCGTCGTCGCCATAGGCTACTTCATATCCTATTATTATAATGATCCGGCCATAGTGATCATAGCCGTCATTTTCGCCTTGGTTATGAATGTTACCAGCTATTGGTATTCAGATAAGATTTCGCTCTCATTGGCCCGGGCTGTTCCGGCCAAGAGGGAAGAGAACCTGGAATTATTTCAAGTCATTGAAAATCTTTCCATAACTGCCGGGCTTCCTATGCCGAAAGTTTATATAATTCCCGATCCGGCGCCGAATGCCTTTGCCACGGGCCGCGACAAAGACCACGCCTCGGTGGCGGTGACTAGCGGCCTTTTGGGAATGATGGATAAAAATGAGTTGTCCGGCGTTATGGCTCACGAGCTCTCTCATATCGGCAACCGCGACATATTGTTGTCGACGGTCGTCGTCGTTCTGGTAGGCTTCATCTCGATATTGGCGTATATCTTCACCAGGAGCATGTTTCTCGGCGGTATTGCCGGTGGCCGGCGTGGTGGCAATAACAGGAACGGTGGCGGACAGCTCGGCCTGATCTTGGCCGTTGTCGGCATCGTATTCGTCATTCTCTCACCGATCGTCGCGCAGTTGATCCAGCTGGCTATTTCACGCCGCCGTGAATCTCTGGCCGATGCGGATGGCGCCCTGCTCACTCGCTATCCTGAAGGGCTGGCCTCGGCCCTGGAAAAGATCGAAGGTTACGGCAAACCTATGGCCACGGCCAATAACGCTACTGCTCATTTGTACATATCGAACCCTTTCGGCCAAAACGCTTCCAAAGGCATGGCAAAACTATTCATGACTCATCCTCCTACGGAAGAGCGCATCAAAGCTTTGCGGGCTATGGAATGATACGAAAATCGCCCCAAGATCGGGGCGATTTCTACTTACGCTTTCTTCGGTGTTTCGGTCAGAAGATAGACTATGGTCACGATAAGCAGAAGGATAACCATGAATGCTATCCAACCCCAAGGAATGGAGATGAGTCCGGCAGCGGCGGCGTTCGGAACGGTATTCTGTGTCGGAGTCGTCGGAGCAGCTGGGGCAACGGCCCTAGGAATATATGTAGATCCGGCGCCGCGCACGGTCAGGGTGTTGTTGCAAGAGTTGGTGCCGTGCAGGCCGTCGGCAGAAGTGACCATAACGACGGCGGTCTTTTCACCGGCAGAACTGTAATATTGGGTAGCTGAATTTTGCGATCCGGAAAGGCCGTCGGAACCGGTCCAAGAATAAGTATACGGAGCGGCACCGCCGGAGACTGTCGCAGTCCAAGTTACGGGCTGATTTATGACAGATGTGGACGGACTGACTGAACAGCTGACGGAAAGGGTAGGCGCGATGGTCTGACTTACATAAGTAGTCGGCTGATAGGCTACCGTCTGTACCGGCTGTTGGTAATATGTAGGCTCCGAATAATATGTCGGTTGGGAATAGTATGTAGGCTGCGAATAGTAAGTCGGTGCTTGATAGTAGGTCGGTTCGGCTACAGGATAGTAGACCGGGTATGAAACGGGAGTGCTGTTGTATGAATAAGGTCCATTTACATTGTAGTTATAATCATAATTATAATGAGTTACGGAATGATCACCTTGGTCAGATGAACCGCCATGGTTGTTGTAATTATAGTTACCGCCATTACTACCATAGCTGTAATTATAGTTACCGCCATTATTACCATAGCTGTAATTATAGTTATTTCCTCCGCTGTGGCTGGTATTGCCGTAGCTGTAATTGCTAGTGCTGCCACCGTAGCTATAAGCCTGCGTTACAGGTGCTACGCTGAAAAAGGCCGTAAGGAACAGGCTGAAAAAGGCCACAATGCCGAAGATCTGGTATGTAGTTTTGGTGGTTTTAACCATACGCGGTATTCTACAGTACCTTACCGGAAAAGTCAATAGGGTGTATAAAAGCCTTATTTCTGGTACTATTTTGAGCATGAATGATAAGTTCCTCAAGCCTTACAATCCGGCCGAAACTGAAGCCCGCATATACGAGACGTGGGAGAAAAGCGGCTATTTCAATCCTGATCAATGCATCAAGAAAGGCCTAACGTCGAAAGATGCCAAGCCCTTCACTATCATCATGCCGCCGACGAACGCCAACGGCTCTTTGCACGCCGGTCATGGCTTGGTCATGACTATCGAAGACATAATGACTCGCTACAAGAGGATGTGCGGGTACAAGACTCTTTGGCTACCAGGGTTGGATCATGCCGGTTTTGAGACGCAGGTCGTGTATGAGAAAAAATTGGAGAAAGAAGGAAGAACGAGATTCGATATAGAGCCAAAAAAACTTTATGAAGAGATTCTAGATTTCACTCTGAAAAATTCCGCAAATATAAAATCTCAAGTCAGGAATATGGGCGCTTCATGCGACTGGTCCAGAGAAAAATTCACTCTCGATCCGGATATTGTAAAGACTGTCTACTCTACCTTCAAGAAATTATCTGACGACAATCTGCTTTATCGCGGCAAGCGCATAGTTTCATGGTGCCCGAAGCATCAGACTTCTTTTTCTGATCTGGAGATAAAGGATGAAGAGCGCAAAGAAGATTTCTATTACTTGAAATATGGTCCATTCGTCATAGCTACTTCTAGGCCGGAGACAAAATTTGGCGACAAATATGTGGTTATGCATCCGGATGACAAACGTTATGAAAATTATAAGGATGGCCAAAAGATAGATCTCGAATGGATAAACGGTCCTATAACAGCGACCATCATCAAAGACAAAGCTATAGATATGGCTTTCGGTACTGGCGTTATGACTATAACTCCGTGGCATGATCCAGTGGACTTTGATATCGCCGAACGGCATGGTTTGGACAAAGAACAGATCATAGATGAGCAAGGTAAACTTTTGCCTATTGCGGGAGAATTCGCCGGACAACACATAAAAAAAGCACGGCCCCTCATCATTGAAAAGCTCAAGTCAAAAGGTTTGGTGGAAAAGATAGATCCGAATTATAACCACGTAGTCAGGACCTGCTATAAATGCGGCACGGTCATAGAGCCGCAGATCAAGAGCCAGTGGTTTGTGCGTATGAAGCCATTGGCGGAAAAAGCTTTGGAGAAGATCAAGGCCGGGGAAGTCACATATATACCAGATCATTATGAAAAGATAACCACACATTGGCTGACCAATATCATGGATTGGAACATCTCCAGACAGATCGTCTGGGGTATACCCATACCGGCCAAAATATGTGGGAAATGTGGTGAGGGTTTCGTTGATCTGGATGACAAGCTCAAGAAGTGCGCGAAATGCGGGGGCGCGCTGTCCAAAGACAATGATACTTTCGACACATGGTTCTCATCTGGTCAATGGCCATTTGCTACGCTCGGTTTTCCTGACGGAGATGACTTCAAAAATTATTATCCTACTGATGTTATGGAAACAGCCGGTGAAATCATATTCTTCTGGGTAGCTAGGATGATAATGCTAGGTCTGTATGTGACCGGAAAAGTCCCATTCAAAACGGTCTATTTGCATGGCTTGGTCTTGGATGCCAAAGGCCTGAAGATGAGTAAGAGTAAGGGCAATGTCATAGACCCCTTGGTTCTGACTTCAAAGTTTGGTACAGACGCCTTCCGTATGGGATTGGTTATAGGAAATACCCCTGGCACTTCCTTGGCCCTTTCAGAGGATAAAGTTTCTGCTTATAAGAAATTTGCCAATAAGCTTTGGAATGTAACCAGGTTCGTCCTAACTTCAACCGAAGGCATTTCGTATGATCCCAAGTTCTCTGCTTATGAGCCTTCGGATAAAGCATATATTGATAGCCTAAATAGCCTCATAACTGAAGTGACGAAAGAAATGGATGAATACAAATTCTACATCGTAGCCGAGAAACTTTACCACTACGTCTGGCATGAATTTGCTGACAAGATCATAGAAGAGAGTAAAGCCATAATAGATGGTAATGATGATGGAGCCAGTCTTTCTCGCAAGCAGTTCATGCTTCATGCCTTACACACTATGCTCAAGCTTCTGCATCCATTTATGCCTTTCATAACCGAGGAGATATGGTCTCTAATCAGCCTAGATAAATCGATACTGATGGTCCAGAAATGGCCTAAGGAATAAGCTCTTTTATCCACATGTCTGAGTTCAGACAGACTGTCTGTTTCGGGGTATAATTAAGGCAATAGATTAATATCTCCACATTTTTCATGAAAATATATAAAAATATCGTTCTATGTTTCGCCTTCGTCGCTGTTCTCGGCATAGGCGCTTCGGTGGCTCGCGCTGACTCATCGACTCTCTCCGGCTGGGCATGGTCTTCGACTATAGGTTGGCTTTCATTTAATTCTGCCGATAGTGGTGCAGGAGGGGGACCTTACAGCGTAAATATTTCTACGAGTACGGTTGGATCAGATATTGTCGGCGCCCTTTCCGGTTACGCTTGGTCGCCGAATATTGGATGGGTCAGCTTCAATAATCAAGGCGATTGGACTGGTTGTCCTTCAGGTTCTTGTCCGCCTACGATAGATATGACTACTGGTGCCGTCTCCGGCTGGATACGCGCTCTCGCAGGCGTTGGCAGGACTGACGGTTGGGATGGGTGGATAGAACTTTCTGATAGCGGTTTGAATGCAAAACATCCGACAGGTGATACTAGCGGCAATGGTGGCAGTTCACTTACGTGTTACATTGTTCTAACAGGTGGATCCATGTTTTGTCGGTTACGCCTGGGGCGGTCCGGTCGTAGGGTGGTTAGACTTTTTCCCCGACTTCTACTGGTTGCACCAGTGATGGAGTGGCGTCAATACTATGTGATCCATTGACGGATCCGGCTGTCGGATGGTGTAACGACATCCGATCTGACATTACAAGTAAATGATCCAATATCTGGATGGGGAGGAGTGGCGAATGTAACTGCAGATTCGTCCGGAAATGTTTCTGTTCCGGTGAAGTGGACAGTAAACGGGGTATTAACAAATGTTACGTCATTATCAAATGATTGGGGGATATCCTCTGGATCCACCGTAGACGCTTCTGGTAAGCCATTCAATTCTAGTGGCTCTGACGCCCTTAGCTTCAGTGGCATCACTACACAGACCGTAAAACAACTAAGCCTGAAATATTTCACAGGCCTTGTTTCCCACACATTGCCATATGTCACTATAACTATAAATCCATACCAGCCTATAATAACGTCGAATGCACTCAACCAAGCCGTCTTGGCAATGCTACTCGATATGGGTACAGATTCAGCTAACTCCCAAGGTCCGCAAGGATGAATACCAGCATGTTCGACCAATGCCAGATTGCAATGTGAGTTTTATGCAAGCCAGAATATACTTTGAAAGGTAATCTTGTTTAAGGTCAGCAATCCAAGAAATATAGGTTATATATAAATAGGTAAAAAAATACGCCAAGTCCAGATGGACTTGGCGTATTTGCATTGAGATGTTCAGTCATGTTGCTCGTTTTCGCCGAAATATGACGAAAAATGGAATACCAACTATGGCTAGAAGGCAATCGTTGAAGGTTCCGGCGTCGCGTATATTGTAAGAGCTGATTGGCTCATATTTCCGGCATAATATGTTACGGTCTCATATATTGGCGGCACGGCGGCCCAAGCAGCAGTTCCTTGCTGAAGGGTGCTATTTCCGTTATCAACAGTGTAGCCAGCCCCGAGAACGTAAACGGCTGTGACAGGGGTGGTTGAATTATCCGAAGTATAGATCGTTGAGCCATTTATCCCGACTCCCTCCAGAGTGAACGACGCTCCCAGTCCGCCGAAGGTATTGGAAAGCGTGCCGAACCGATCACTTAATGACAAGCCAATGGAAGCCAATGTGAACGGGACCGAATTGGTGTAAGACAGCCCGTAGAACATGGCATTGCCGCTTCCGTCACTCCAGTTGAAGACATTGGATATCTGCACCAAGCTAGCGTTCGGGATGCTATTCCAGCTACCATAAGACGCTAGTCCATTCTCCATGGCATACACGAAGTCGTTCACGTTTCCTTGCGTATAGTTCAAAGGCAGAATCCCTTGAACGATGTTCATTTGCCCTTGCCCAAAACCGGACAAAGGTATGGCCACCATGGCCGCTATGACGACGGCCAACAGGGCCGGCGCCGTCCGACTATTCATAGTTTTCATTTTTTTCCTTTCAAAAGCGCCCTTTTGTGATGTTACAGGCGCAGTTCAATTTGTTTACCGCTACTATACAAGTTTAATATTATCTGTCAAGAGGACTTATACACCCATCAAAAGTGCTACAATACTCCACATTCCGATGAAATTATATTTCCTCCCACCGCTCGTACTGCAAAAGTTGATATGGATACCGACGAATATTCTCCTCCGCGGTTTCGGCCATTTGGATGTGAGGGGCTTGGAAAATTTAAAAGGCCTAAAAGGTCCGGTCATATTTGCCTCTAACCATAGTAGTGAGACTGATCCCTTTTTTATTCCCGCTTCACTGCCATTTTTCTCACGTTTTTCTCCGATATTCTATACTTCGCGTGAGAGCAGGTTTTATGTAAATTCCGGCTGGCGCAAACATTTCTATGGTGGGTGGTTCTTCAAAGCTTGGGGTTCATATCCCGTCCATGTCGGCTTGCATGATTATGAAAAGTCGTTGGCTCATCACATCGATATCATCCGTGCCGGTGGCAGTATAAATATTTTTCCCGAAGGCCGTACTACGCCCGACGGCAGTATCCAGCCGGCAAAGGGGGGCGTGGCTTATCTGGCATATATTACCGGCGCTAGCATTGTTCCCGTGCGCATAAGAGGCGTCTTCCATTTTTCCGCCAAGGAATTCCTGTTAGGCCGCAGGCATTTGTCCATAACTTATGGAAAGCCGATGCATTTTATGGCCAAGCATAATTCAAATCAAACCGGCATCGAACCTTTACTCGAGGATCTGAAAACTTATGCCAACTTGGTCATGGGGGAGGTTGGGAAACTATAATATTTTGGAAAATTTTGGCCGAAAATTACTACAAAACATTTTTTCTCGTTTGTGAGCTTGCGCGAAAATATAGCAGGCATATAATTTATCCAATATGCCTACAGCTATATATGAAAAAAGATCGCTGACATTAGAAGACGCCGTGTCCGACATCAAGGATTATGTCGATGTGGCCGTCGAAGAAGGTACCGAAGAGCTAGCCCGCATGGTTGCCAAGGGATTTGCGGGAGTCGACAAAGAATTCGTGGGAGTGCGTCAGCAATTCAAAGAAGTAGACAAGAGGTTCGCGGAAGTAGATAAGAGGTTCGATGATATGGATAAAAGATTCGACGGTATAGACGATAGACTAGAGGGTATGGATAAGAGATTTGATGGGATGGATATAAGGTTCGACAGGCTCGAGAACTTGATCATAGAGAGGACGAAATAATAGAAATCATACTCTGTATGCTAGAATGGGCTTCTCATGCCCGAACAGGAAAATCCAGAACCAGAAAAAGAAGTAAAAAAAGTAACCAAAGAAGGCATAATCACCGGCCTCCGAGTCCTTTTTTCGTACATAGGCCAATATCGCCGGCAGATCATTATCTTGAGCGTCATGGGCATACTCTCGGCTATAGGCAACGGTGTCATCCCTTATATTGCCGGTAGATTCTTCGACTCCATATCGAGCGACTACATCGTCCATATAGTATCGTACGCATTGCCTCTGTATCTTTTCCTACTCATCATCTGGGCTTTGATCCAACTCGTCACCTCACTCATGGATTGGCGGATCAACATCATGAGCCAATATTTTTCCAATACTATCTGGCTGGATTATCTTTCCAATAGCTTCAGTTTCCTATTGCTCCTGCCGATGTCTTTCCACAAGAAGAACAAGATAGGCGAGATAGGTAGCAAGATCAATGCCGCGGCCGGCTCACTCGAGACTATAGCTAGCCAAATAGTCATAGATCTGGCTCCACAGATACTTTCCATAGTCATCGCTCTCGGCATAGCTTTCTATATGAAGCCGGCGCTCGGGTCTATCTTGGTCATAGGCCTTGTCGCTTATATATTCGTCCTCATACGCAATATCAAACCGTTGGCCGGTTATCAGAAAGCCTATTATGACGTCTTGATGAAGTCCATCTGGGGCGACAGCTACGATGTCATCGGCAATGCCCTGGCGGTCAAACAGGCCACGACCGAGGAATACGAGCGTGAAAAGATGCATCGGGAATCGAAGAAAGCCATACCTCTATGGATGCGCATGACTAAGGTCTGGGGCAACCTGAGCCTCTATCAGCGTCTGACCATACTCATCACGCAGGTGCTCATATTCATCTTGTCGGTCTTCTATATTCACGCCGGTACTATGACTCTAGGCGAGCTCATCGCATTCAATGCCTACGCGGCCATGATATTCGGGCCTTTCGTCATCATCGCCAGGCAGTGGCAGACTATACAGAATGGCATCATCAACATAGAGGAGACGGAGAAAATATTACAGACCCCGCCGGAGGATTATCACCCAAAGTCCGCAGTCGGTTTCGATATAAGTTTCGACGCAAGTTTCGCCATCAAAGGCGGAGTGAAGTTCGAGGATGTCTCTTTTCATTATGACAAAGGCACCCCAGTCCTCGACGGCATTTCATTCGAAGCCAAACCGGGTGACATCGTGGCTCTGGTCGGTGAGTCCGGCGTAGGCAAGAGCACACTGGTTGACCTCATTTCCGGCTATCATTTTCCGGAAAAGGGAACTGTGGAGATAGACGGTCATGACATACGCAAAGTTGACTTGACGCGTTTGCGATCGAAGATAGCGGTGGTGCCACAGGAAGTGGTCCTGTTCAACGACACCATCGAGACCAATATCAAGTACGGCAATTTCAAAGCCGATCAGACAGCCGTGCGCGAAGCCGCCCGCAAGGCTCATGCCGTGGAATTCATCGAGAAGTTTCCGGACAAATGGTCTCAACTCGTCGGCGAGCGCGGCATCAAGTTATCTGTCGGCCAGAAGCAGAGAGTATCGATCGCCCGGGCAATACTCCGCGATCCGGCCATTCTCATTCTCGACGAGCCGACATCGGCCCTAGACGCGTCCACCGAACAGATTATTACTCGCTCGCTCGAAGAATTGATGCGCGGCAAAACTACGTTCATCATTGCTCATCGTCTATCGACCGTGCGCAAAGCAGATAAGATATTGGTCTTCAAGGAAGGCCGCATCATCGAGTCTGGAACGCATGCGGAATTGTTGGCCAAAGAGGGCGGGGAATATCGCCGACTTTATGAGTTGCAGATAGGACTTCGTGGGTGACGCCTTTTT
Organism: uncultured bacterium; assembly: GCA_963851055.1. Classification (GTDB taxonomy): domain Bacteria; phylum Patescibacteriota; class Minisyncoccia; order Phycocordibacterales; family PALSA-1337; genus C7867-002. The sequence goes on from CAWKMY010000004.1 coordinate 39,543, forward strand.
ATGGATAATTAGTGCTGAAAAATAGTCCGAAATATGCTACAATATAGTTATGAAATTCAGAGAATCCCTCTTCTGGGATACGAATCCGGATAAAATAGACTTCAAGAAGAATGCGGCTTATGTTATCGAGCGCATCATGGATTTCGGGCGTGACGACGAAGTACGGTGGCTGTGGAATTTCTATGACAAGACGCTCATGAAGAATGTTCTCGAAAAATCTCGTTCGCTTCGTCCTGAAACTAAAGCTTTATGGACACTACTTCTCAAAACAGCTTAGATCTCTACCTCAAGGTCTTACCGGCGAAGACCAAGAAGGCTTTTGAGTTCCTCTCAACGCAGAAATGGTTGGAACAGTCAGGTTGGTATCTGGCCGGCGGCACGGCTCTAGCGCTCCAAGCGGGCCATCGTCAATCGGTTGACCTAGATTTCTTCACCACGGATAAGAATTTTGACAATAGAAAGTTACTTGAACATTTCACTGTCAACGCCGACTGGCATACGGATATAGATAAAGAAGGCACGATATATGGAACGATTCTCGGCGCCAAAGTCAGCTTTATCGCCTATCCTTTTTTCATACCGGCGGAACAGCCATTATTGTACGGCTCAATAAAAATACTAACTCCGGCCGATATTGCCGTAATGAAAGTCATAGCCATTTCGCAGAGAGGCAGGAAGCGTGATTTTCTAGACCTGTATTGGCTGACGCATCACGGGCAATCTCTGGATGATGTCGTGCGAAAGTTGAAGGCGCAATATCCATTTATCGCTCATGATTATCATCATATTTTGAAAAGCTTGGTATATTTCGAAGATGCCGAGGATGATCCGATGCCGGAATTATATTTCAGCGTGACCTGGAAGGCCATAAAAGAATTCTTTACCAAGGAAGTGCCATTCGTGACAAGGAGAGTGGTGGATTTGAAGTAGTTTTTCGAATATGCCTCCAATAATCAAAATTCCCGTAGGATTGATTGTAAGCACAATTATAATGAATGATGAACATAAAATCCTCATCACTAGAAGAGCACAAAGGAATGATGTACTTCCAGGAATTTGGGACATACCCGGAGGCACTCTGGAGGACGGTGAAGATCCGTACGATGGAGCCATGCGTGAAGTGAAAGAGGAAACAGGCCTCGCTATCGCCAAGCCGAAGCTCTTTTTTCAGAAGTCGAATGTTGATGATTCAAAGAAGAAACAATTTATAACTCTAGTTTTCCGAGCAACATATTTAGGTGGGGAAATCAGGCTGAATCCAGAGGAGCATGACCAGTATGCATGGATCAATGCATCGGAAATAGGAAAATATAAGGCGGTGGATTATGTGCCGGAGTGTCTTACTGTTTTGGTGTAAATATGGCATACTGAAATCATGAAACACATCCCCAAAAAACTCGCATCTGGATCTCATATACGGATCATTGCCCCGTCTCGATCGATGACTATCATTTCTGCCGGAAATCGGGACATTGCTAACAAGAGATTACAGGAACTTGGTTTTTCGATTAGCTTCGGTAAGCATGTAGAAGAGTCGGATGATTTTGCGTCGTCAAGCATCAAATCCCGAGTAGATGATCTACACGAAGCTTTTTTAGATCCGTCCGTCGATGCTATTTTTAGCGTTATCGGCGGCTTTAATTGCAATCAGCTTCTGTCATACATAGACTGGAATATTATTCGGAACAATCCGAAGATTTTTATAGGTTATTCAGATACGACGGCGTTACAGAATGCCATGTATGCCGTAGGCAATTTGGTAACATATTCGGGTCCGGCATGGTCGACATTCGGACAGAAACTGCATTTCGACTACACGATGGAATATTTCAAGAAATGCCTTATGGGTAATGAACCTTTTCCGGTAAGGCCAAGCGAATACTGGACTGATGACGCGTGGTATAAGGATCAGGAAGATAGGCATCCGATCAAGAATAATGGCTGGCAAGTTATCAATCCAGGAAAAGCGGAAGGAACTATCATCGGAGCCAATCTATGTACGTTGAATCTACTGCAAGGCACAAAATATTTTCCAGACATTAAGGATTCGATCCTATTTATCGAAGACGATGAGATATCTGACCCAGTCCTGTTCGACCGTGATCTGCAGTCACTGATCCACCAAAAAGGTTTTGATAAAGTGAAAGGATTAGTCATTGGAAGATTTCAGAAGACCAGTAAAATGGAAGATAAGCTGTTGTATCAGATAATCAAGTCCAAGAAAGAACTCGATCATATTCCCGTTATTGTAGGTGTTGATTTTGGGCACACGAGCCCGATCATAACTTTCCCTATAGGTGGAACGGTGAGTATATCTGCACAAGATGGTAATTCGACGGTTATGATCAAGGATCATTGAGATGGACCCCGACCCTCCACAACCCACCCCACCCCGCCTAGCCACGGGAGGTATGAGAGAATACACGGGGATATCTGAAATGGCTAAAGATGCTAGAATGCCATAATGACAAAGAAATTTAGTGATGATGAATATGCAGCGGTGCTTCCCAAAAAGATAATTGGGACTGCAGTTTTGCTTTTTAATACAAAAGGAGAGTTACTTATACTAAAACCAGATTACAAAGACGGATGGCTTGTGCCAGGAGGATCCACTGATGACAATGAATCTCCGCTACATTGCGCCATTCGAGAGACAAGAGAAGAGATTGGACTTGATATTCCCGAATTACGATTGGCGGGTGTATATTACGGACCTCAAAAAGGTGTTTTTACAGACTCGCTCAAATTTATTTTCTCCGGCGGCACGCTGACTGAAGATCAGGTTCTACGGATAAAATTACAAACAGAAGAACTGGAAGAATACATCTTTGCTTACCCGGAAAAGGCCATATCACTTTTGTCTCCGAGCTTGCAAAAAAGCCTTCCCGCATGCCTGGAAGCTATTAAAAATAAAACGGTTGCGTATGTGGAATAGTCAGTTGACGAACATGGCTAGATAACCCGTCACGAATTGCGCCTGATCATGCGATTGTCGGCGGCGACGATCGACAAGTATACCCACGAGCTGGTCGCCGCAGGCCGTCTCCGTCACATCGGTCCGCCGAGCCATGGGAGGTATGAGAAGGTGTGAGAGTTTTGAGGTATGTTAGTATAGCTTCAATGGAATCCTCGAGATTTATAAAAGTCAAAGCTATGTGTGTCATCAAGCGCAAGGACGGTGCTATTTTGGCTAGTCTTGGCTATGACAAGGTCAAAGACGAACATTTCGCTCGCCTCATAGGCGGCCACGTCGAATTCGGTGAGACAGTGGAGGTAGCTTTGCGCAGGGAATTCAAGGAGGAGCTCGGTTGTGGTCCGAAAAGCCTATCTTTTATAAAGGTTTTGGAGAATATCTTCACATACAACGGTGAACTCGGCCACGAGATCGTCTTTCTCTATTCCGGCGGTCTGGAAGATGAGAGCATATACGTCAAAGAGAAGCTCAACATACTCGATGATCCCAAGACCGAGGTTAGATGGATAAAACCGGAAGACATAAAAACCGGGAAAATGAAATTGTATCCGGAGATCGATTACAAGACATTATCATGAATTCAAATCTAATAATCCTTCCGGGCAATGGTCTGACTAACAAAGAATGGGCTGAAAAAGCACGAGACTTTTTTGCAAATCACTTCAAGTCCGTAACTATTCAATACTACGATCATTGGTCTAATAAGTCTGAGTTGATAGATATGGATATTGAATTAAAAAAGTTCACTGATACTGTGAACGCATTAAGTGGAAATGTAGCAATTCTGGCGAAATCTGTAGGCACAGTATTGACCATGTATGCGATTTATTCAACATCTATAGATGTGTCTCGCATTACAAAATGTGTTTTTGTTGGTTTACCGCCAGAGTGGGCGAGAACAAAAGGTTTTGATATTGACGGCTGGTCGACTGCTTTTACTATACCTACTACATTGATTCAGAATGATAATGATCCTGTTGCCACGGCTGAAGGCATACGGAAAGAGCAGATGGGTGGTAAATTCAAGAATATGACACTTATAGAGGTAAAAGGTGATGATCATGCGTATGGTGATTTTGATGAGATAGGAAGATATCTAATCGACTAATATAAATATCATGACCACCGGACTAATTGTAAGCACAATTATCTCGAACGCTGAGCGCAAGATCCTTATTATTAAGAGAGCACTAGGGAATGATGTGCTTCCGGGATATTGGGACATACCAGGTGGAACGCTCGAGGATGGAGAAGATCCATATGACGGAGCCGTAAGAGAAGTGAAAGAAGAAACCAGCTTGGACATAGCCAAACCGAAACTGTTTTTTCAGAAATCGAATATCGATGCCGCCAAGAATAAGCAGTTCATCACCTTAGTCTTCATGGCAGAATATCCTGGCGGACAAATCAGGTTGAATCCAAAAGAACATGACGAGTATGCGTGGATAAATCCGTCGGATGTGAGAAAATACAATGCGGTTGAGTATGTGGTGGAATGTTTAGAGGACATGCCGATAGAGAAGTGATAAGGTATAAATAATTATGCAGACCGAATCTTCAGACCAGTTTCTTCAAAAAATCATCAATACACTATCGAAAAAAGATAATGTTGATGCTCTGCTTTTGTGCGGTTCGACTGCGACTGGAAAACAGACGAAAAGCAGTGATCATGATCTAGTTTTGGTCGTAAAGGAAAAACCTGACAAGTTATTGTCGTTATTTACTTACATCAATGGTCTGCCTGCAGATATTTTCTTCTACTCATCAGGTGACATAAAACGCATTGTTTTGAATAAGCAGATAAAAGAAGGCGGTGAGTCATGGCTCATGCACTGGCTCCAAAAAGGGAAAATTTCATTTGATAAATCTGGGGATCTTTCAAAGCTACAGAACATGATTTCAGAAATTCAATATCCACTCGATACATCGGCAGGTACTTCTGCATACAAGATAAATTATAATCTGGTAAATAATACAAGATATTTTGAATCTAATGATTCGCTGTATCATTCGGCTCTTGAGATTCGACTTCTATATTCCACTGTCGAAGCCTTAGTGGGATATTTTTCGATACGCCATATTTACTGGGAAGGTGAGAAAAAAGCCATTCAATATCTGGAAAATCAAGATCCAGAGTACCTTTCAGTTTTCCAGAAGACTGCTAGAGCGTCTAATTTACAGGATAAATTTGCGGCCTATCGAGATCTTGTAGAGAAATCATTTACGAGTGAATATCCAAAATGGGACAAAGATGTTGTGACGAGTGTTGATGGTGATTTCGGAGTGTTTTGGAAGAATTTGCTTAAATAACTTAATCATTGTCAGGTGGCTTGACAAGATATACAAGTAGTGTATTCTTTAGAGCAGATTTTGTGGTTGGTAATTGCTGTTATACAGTAATGCTGCAAGGTCTTTTACAATCAAAATCCTATGAGTAAAATTGTTACTCCAGAACAGGGTAGAATCGCTTTGTGCGGCGTCCAAGGGTGCTGTCCAACGGTCGATTTTACGGAACCAACCACTGTCTTCATCCGTGATGATTTCGGTGGTAAGGTCCAGCTTACTCGCGAACAGTGGCAGGATCTCAAGAATAAGTTCGTCGGCAAGCCTGAACAAGGCTGACCGCAACAACAGCTTCGGCTGAAACAGCTCCTGGCCGTCACGGTCGGGAGCTATTTTTCTAGAAGCAGGATATGAAAGAAGGTGAATATGATCTCGAAATACCTTCGGATTAGAAAGAAGGACGACCAAGTTGTCGTATTTCATGAGCTTCATCCTGATCCGATATATTGCTCTTTGGAAAAATGGGAGCAGTTCGTATCGAATCAAAAAGGAGATGATGCTTTCGTGGAAGGCTTAAAGAAACGTAAACTGATAGTTGATCAAGAAGTTGATGATCAAGCTGAGTATGATGCGATATCTGCTCGGCTACAGAGAAAACATAGCCAGGCAGGAACTCTGTATCTGATGACCGCGCAAGGTTGCAACTTCAATTGCGGGTACTGTTTCGTTCCAGAGCTCGCCCGTAAGTTCGGAGAATCTATGTTAACCGAAGAGAACGCAATTGCCGGGATCAACCTCTGGTATGAACATCTCAAAGTGGCACATGATCAAAATGTGGAATATTTCGTAATCTTCTACGGTGGCGAGCCTTTATTGAATAAGGCTGTGATTGAAAAGTCACTCCCGTATCTGAAGAAAATGAAAAGCATTACAGGATTACCAGACCGACTCAACCTGATGATGGTGACGAACGGGTTACTTGTTGATGATTCAATCATCTCGATGTGCAAGGAACACGACATTATGGTCGTTGTCAGTCTCGACGGTTCAAAGCTTGTGCATGATTCCTTTAGAGTCGATACTCTTGGTAACGGGACATATGAAGCGGTCGTAGCCGCGATCAAAAAGCTCGTTGCAAGTGGAATCAGAACATTTGGTTCAGTAACCATTACACCGCAGAATATCAACCGGCTTGGAGAAGTGTCAGATCACCTTACCGAACTGGGAGTCGAAAAAATCGGCTTCAATTTCATAAAAGGCAAAAAACTGATTGAGCTGGTTGGTAAAGATGGAGTCGGTCAGTATTGTGAGCAAGCGGCGAAAGCTGTTCTCGAATACTCCCATAGTCACAAGTTCGGTTCCGAATATCAGTTGGAGAAGAAGGTTCACGCTTTCAACGAGCAGGACTTTTTCCCTCATGACTGTACCTGCTATGGTAGCCAGCTTGTGATACAACCAGACGGTCAGATATCAAATTGCCCATTCTTCAAGGCAGGTCTCGGACATGTTAAAGAAGTGGGCAAGGATTTCAGAATTTGGGATCAATCTTTGGTTCATGAGTGGCGCAAAAGACTACCGCTCTATAGCCAAGGATTTAGGAACAATGACGCGAAAGCGTTATGTGGAGCAGGGTGCGCCTGGAGTTCGGAAGAGCTTTACGGCGATATACTTGCTGTCGATCAAATCAGTCGCATCTTTGGAGAGGAGGTATTCAATGAACTCATATGGTCAAAACAGTAATAAACCAAAGATTGGGATTATTGGAGGCACTGGTATGGAAACATTTCCAGAACTCAAGGTAATCTCGAGTGCTAGGCAATCGAATCGGTACGGTACGCCTTCTGGCGATGTACTTATCTGTGAATATCACAGAAAGACAGTCGCGTTTATACCCAGACATGGGAGTGGACACGACATTCCTCCGCATAAGATTCCGTACAAGGCAAACATCCTAGCTCTCAAAGAAGCGGGTGTTGAGTATATTATTGGGACTTGCGTGACAGGTAGTCTCAAGAAGGAGATTCAGCCAGGCATGTTCGTTCTTCCTGATCAATTCGTCAATCTTACATGGGGAAGAGATGACAGTTACGAGCATGATAACGGTTTTATCCACCTACCTATGGGTAACCCGTATTGTGAACATGTAAGAACGCAGATTCTCTCCTTCGCAAAGTCGGCCAATGTAAGTATTGTGCCTGCGGGGACAGTCGCTGTTATTCAGGGACCGAGATTCTCAACTGCTGCGGAAAGCCGATGGTATTCTGCAAACGGATGGGACATTATTAACATGACACAATATCCTGAATGTTACTTTGCGAAAGAACTGGGTATTTGCTACGCGGTAATCGCGTCAGTTACAGATTACGATGCGGGGTTGCAAGAGAACCTAACAATTGATCCCTTACATGCGGATAAATTTCTGAAAGTTTTCAGGGAGAATACTCGCAAAACTAAGGATCTGTTGTTAGCTTTAATTGACAGCCCATTTTCGGAATTCTCATGCAAGTGCGCGACTGATGTGGTCAAAGCGTACTACGAACAAACATAGTAAACCGCTGGAAGAAATTCCGGCGGCTTTTGTTGTCAAATTCGTTACAATATGTTATGGTGAGAACAGACAAAAGAGCATTGACAGTGATATAATTCACTCGAAAAAGAAAGGAATTTTATGCTTACCGTCAAACAAATCAGCAAGAACTATGGATCGAGAACGGTACTTTCCGGTGTCTCTTTTGCGCTTGGAAAAGGCGACAAAGCGGCATTGGTTGGGCCAAATGGTGTTGGGAAGACGACGCTTCTTCGAATTTTTGCAGGTATCGAGGAGCCGGATTCTGGTACTGTGGAAGTGCAAAAAACCGCTTGTATCGGATATTTGGAACAAGATACCAGTGTAATGGGAACGGACACGGTTCTTGATTACTTGAAGACAGTTTCGGGGATCATTGAACTTGAGAAGAAATTGGAGGATCTGTCGACACAACTTACTGACCCCAAGAAGGCTTTAGAGTACGGCGAAGCCCAGGAGAAGTATGATCGCCTTGATGGGTATTCGTTTTCTCATCGAGCACAGATCATCCTGTCCGGTTTCGGTTTTGTCGAGAGTGACATGGGCAGGTCGGTCAGCGATCTAAGCAGTGGACAGAAAGTCAAAGTGTCACTCGCTGGTATCCTTCTAAAAGGAGTCGATCTGCTCCTTTTGGATGAACCGACGAACAATCTTGATCTACCGTCTCTCATTTGGCTTGAGGACTTTCTCAAGACATCTGAAGCTGTAGTGATCGTTGTTTCTCATGATCGGAGATTCCTCGATAAGGTGACCAGAAAGATCATCGAAATCGATCGGAATACGAAATCGGTCACTGTTACCGGCGGGAAGTATAGTGATTATCTGGAAATGTCGATCAAACGTTTGGAAAGTGCGCGAGAAGCCTATCGTCTCCAACAGGAGGAAATAGAGCGTCTCACTGAAGAAGTTCGTAAGAAAAAGATGGAGGCTGATCGAGGTTCGAGATGGCAAGGTAGCGACAATGACAAATTCCTGCGTGGTTTCAAAAGAGACCGAGCAGGAAGGTCGGGTAAACGCGCCAAAGCTATTGAGAAACGGATTGACCAGATCGAGAAGGTTGAAAGACCAATCGAAAGGGATCCCCTCGAAATTCCTCTTGAAGCACCAGCTAACGTTGGAACTCTTCACATCACCCTTGATAAGGTTGTAGCCGGGTATCCTGGAGTATTCTCCATCGGACCAGTCTCAATTGAAATCATGTATGGTAATAGAGTCGGTATCATGGGCCTAAACGGTTCCGGTAAATCGACACTACTGAAAACACTCACTGGCGTTATTTCGCCACTCAGTGGATCGGTGGAGATCGGTTCCGGTATTCGTATCGGCAACATGATGCAGGAGCATGAAATCTTGCCGAAAGACAAGACGCCCATCGAATTCCTGGAAGGCGAAGGAAAGTTAAACACACAGGATTCCTATGCCAAGCTTGCAAAATTCGGCATCGGTGAGCAGCAAGCTCGGAGGTTGATAAGTGAATTGAGTCCTGGTGGCCGTGCCCGTCTGATTCTGGCGTTCTTCTCGGCTTTGTCGGTAAATGCGTTGGTGTTGGATGAACCGACAAACCATCTTGACATAGAAGCAGTTCAAGCGCTTGAGGAAACTCTTGCGTTATACAAAGGTACCGTAATCTTGGTATCACATGATCGATATTTTCTTGAAAAAGCCAAACTTAACACCGTCTATCTGATCTCAGCAGGACAGTTCTCGAGAATTGGCGATTACAAGGAGTATATTGAATCCATAGAGAAACGAGTTAAACGACTGGTTAAATCATTGTAACAGTAGCGGGTCGTAAAATATCACAAAGAGCCTGACCAGCTCTTTTTTATTGCTATAATAAATCATATGATCAAACTTGACACCTCTTTCTGGAACGAATACTTCCGCCTCTATGACATCCTGAACAAGGTATATCCCTACCAAGGTTTATTGAGATCAGTAATAGCAGAAATAGATCTTGATGGCGGTAGGATAGTCTTAGACGCCGGTGCCGGAACGGGCAATCTTGCCGTTCTTATCGCGAAGACGGGAGCCCAAGTGGTCGGGCTAGATTTATCAGAGATCGGTCTTGAGATATTCAAAAAAAAGTTGCCGATGAGTAAGGTTGTCTTGCAATGATTTGAAGCCGCCATATTAATAGCCCGTTGATGAAATTTTGATTTGGATGAGTCTTGATGTACAATATCGCCATTATGAATCAAGCAAAAACACCTGCTAGCGAGGCACCGAAAAATAATTCCTTCAGTAAAAATATAACAAGCCGTTCCGAGGATTATTCCAAGTGGTATCTCGATGTAATCGACGTTGCTGGCCTAGCCGAAAATTCTCCTGTCCGAGGTTGTATGATCATAAAACCTTATGGTTACGCATTGTGGGAACGAACCCAGAAGATACTCGATGAAAAGTTTAAAGAAACAGGTGTTCAGAATGCATATTTTCCGTTATTCATTCCGGAGAAACTTCTCAAACGCGAGGAGGATCACGTGGAAGGTTTTGCACCAGAAGTCGCCGTTGTAACATATGCGGGTGGTAAAAAACTGGAAGAGCCTCTCGTTGTGCGTCCAACTTCAGAAACGATCATGTATGAGGTATTTTCTAATTGGATACATTCTTATCGTGATTTGCCTCTACTCATAAACCAATGGGCCAATGTGGTGAGGTGGGAGATGCGCCCGCGGCTCTTCTTGCGTACAGTCGAATTCCTCTGGCAAGAAGGGCATACCGTTCACGAGGCCCAGTCAGAGGCAGATAAAAGAGCAAGGGACATGCTAGATATTTACCGTGATTTTGCCGAAAACATAATGGCCATCCCTGTCATTACAGGTGTCAAATCTGAATCAGAAAAGTTCGCAGGTGCTTTGTGTACATATTCAGTTGAAGCGATGATGCAAGATGGCAAGGCGCTTCAGTTTGCGACATCGCATAATCTCGGACAGAATTTTGCCAAAGTCTTCAATGTGTTGTTTCTCGATAATGAGAGTAATCGTCAGTATGGTTGGCAGACCAGTTGGGGTCTTAGCACGCGTACCATTGGAGGTCTCATTATGACGCATAGTGATGACAAGGGACTTGTTCTTCCTCCTAATATCGCCTCTATACAAACAATTATTACGACCATATCATCTAACGATGAGGCCAGAACTATTGTCACAGACAAGGCTGAAGCGATCAATAAAAAATTAATTGCGAGCGGTATTAGGTCAAAAATCGATATTCGAGATATAAGGCCTGGAGAAAAGTTTTATGAATGGGAAAAGAAGGGTGTTCCTATCCGCATCGAGCTTGGACCTAAGGATGTGGCAAATAATTCAGCTATACTGGTTAGACGCGATACCGCAGAAAAAACCGTTGTTTCTCTAGACTTGTTGACTGACACCGTTGCGTCTCTATTGAAGGAGATACAGTCCAATCTTTTCAATAGAGCGCTGAGTTATCAGAAGTTAAAAACTAAAGTAGTAGATAAGTGGGATGAATTTGTAAAAGAAATTAAGGCCGGTAATTTTGTAATGGCGCATTGGTCTGGAGAGAAGGAAGAAGAGGCAAAGATCAAAGAGGCTACGGGCGCGACTGTGCGGTGTATTTCTTTCGATCAAAAAGCAGAACCAGGACGATGTATATTCAGCGGCAAGCCTTCAAAAGGAAGAGTCTTGTTTGCAACATCTTACTAATATATGGACATACTAGCCAAAGATTTATTACCAAATCGAGAGATCACTAAAGATAAAATTCTCCAAGCACGATGTTTTGACTGATCACTAGATATGCTAATGGCCAGAACGGCAATGCTCCCATGAGCAATATAGTAACACCGATAAAGTATTTCTAGCTACAAGGAGCTATTGCACACAAGGTTATTCCATGCTACTCTTACATCACAATGAGATATAAAGCCATCCAGTCAAATAGCTGGCATCATGACCATCTTCAGCACGAAGGGGGTCATTGGCTTGTCTCGTAATCTCTAGATAGAGCATAAGCACGAACGATAAGACGCCCTTCGTATGAGTACGAGGGGTGTTTTCGTATTATCCAAATTCATCGAATAACTAATAACCATGAACAAATCAAATAGAGACAGATTCATAGAAGACTTATCGAAGCTTGTATCATTCAAGACTGTCACTTCAGACATAGCTGAGAATGCCAAGGCGCTTGATTTTATCCAGTCGAAAATTGACAAAAAAGCGGTAGTTGAGAGGCTCAAGAATAACGGCGTGGAATTGCTCATTGCGTCGAACAAGGGTGGCAAGTCGCCGGATGTTTGTTTCCTAGTACACGCGGATGTGGTGGCCGGGAAACCGAGTCAGTTCAAAATGACGATAAAGAACGGCGTCGTCTATGGCAGGGGAGTGAGCGACATGAAATTCTCAATACCTATAGGATATTCGCTCTTGAATGGCCTCATCGCGGATAAGTCCAAAATATCATTTGCATTCGTCATCACTACTGATGAAGAGACTGGCGGCTTCAACGGTGCGGCTTATCTAGCCGGCAGATATGGCCTAAAACCGAAGATACTGATCGTTCCGGACGGCGGCGATGGTTTGGTATTCGTGGATAAAGCAAAAGGCGTCTGTGCTCTGCGTATATATTCTACCGGCAAACCGGCTCACTCATCGAGGATATGGGATGGCAAGAACGCGCTGGAACCGCTCGTGAGGCTGTGCGGCGTTGTTATCTCCAGATACGCCCAGAATAATAGGCGTGAATCATGGAAGACTACGGTCAACATAGGGAAGCTCCAAGGCGGAATATCCGCAAATCAAGTCTGTCCAGAGGCTTACGCGATATTAGACTTCAGGTTTCCAGAGACTACTACATTCAAAGCAATATTGGATGAGGTGTCAGTCATGGCCAAGGAAATAGACTCGTCGCTCAAAGTGTCTGTCTATTCCAGAGGAGAACCGACGGCCGTCGATGTCGATTTGCCTATAGTCAAATCGTTCATAAAGAGCTTCGAGGAGACATATGGCATGAAGATAAAGATCAAAGGGACTTACGGCGCTTCGGATGCTAGGCATTTCGCCAAATTGAACGCCCCTATCCTCATGATCAAGCCTGAAGGCGGTGACATACACGGTGATAACGAGAATATGGATGTAGATTCATGCCTGTTATTCTACGAAGCCGTAAAAGATTTTCTCGGCAAGATAGAGAAGAGCGAAGCCATGCATTGGTAGAGAGCGACTCCGAATGGCTGTCCCGACTCCGGTCGGGGATAGTCAACTGCCCGCATGAGTGTGTGGGCAGTGACTGTCGTAGTTCTTTAACAATGTAATAAAAGGAATATCTATGAAAGATGTATCTGTTTGGTTGTGTAGATTGGATCCCTCAGGATTCATGAAGTTGTTCAAGTTTGATGCTTCCAAATCGTTATGGATCGGCGTCGAACGGGAATGCTTCATTGAAGATAGAGAAGGAAATATCGTTCCTCGCGCGCCACATATCCTGAACGGTATTGATTCAAATGGCATGTTCGGATACGAATTGTCGGCATGTCAGATTGAATCAAGGATTGGACCGTGTGAGCTGGGAGATCTTCGGCAGCATTTGGAAAATTCGGATGAATCGCTTAAATGCGTTATGGACAATAATGGAGTCAAAGCACGCCATGTCGAAGTTGGCCCGGAAAACATGTCTCTCGACGTCTATCCGGATCCGTCCGGTAGATACCAAGAGATAGTTAAGACTATGCCGCGTCATGTCCTTCTAGCGGCGTGCAGGGTCATAGGCACCCACATACATGTGGGTATGCCAGATCATGACACTGCCCTCAAGGTATATAACAGGGTTATAATAAAATGTGATTGGCTGTGTTCGAGAGGGAACGGTTCGTTCGGTGAACGATTGGACATATACCGTATCGTCGCGCCGGAGTGCGATCCGTTGCCTTATCGAGATTGGCATGACTTCTACAGAGTAGCCTGCGTCAAAGGATTCGATGAAGATCCGCGCAAATGTTGGACACTCATCAGAATATCCAGGCATGGGACCATAGAATTCCGCATGTTCGGTGCCACCTCGTCCATAGACAGGATCGTCGGTTGGGCCAAGCTTTGCCACGATCTCTGTGCTGAGGCCATGGCTTGAATATCGTCCATTGCACGTAGTGTCACAAGGGAGAGTCGAAAGATCCTCCCTTTTTATATGCTAACTGACCTCAATGGTAGTATTACTTTCACCCTCGCCCCCTTATCTTTACCCTCCGACTCTATCGAGAAACTCCCATGATGGGCCGCCACAATATTCTTGACCAATGAAAGGCCGACGCCCATGCCGGTAGGGTATGCCATGCGCGCATATTTACTGCGGTAGAAAAGGGCAGAGCCTATGTGGTCTTTTTCCTCCGGGCTTATGCCAAGCCCCGTGTTTTCGATAACTAATTCAAATGTTCCGTTGCCGTCTATTTTGTCGTCGGTATTTTTGCCGCCGACATTCGTCCGGGCCGGTCGTAACAGAGACCGAGCCTCCTTGACGGTTGTACCTGACGGCATTGTCTATGACGATGAAAAGGATCTCGCGCATCTTGGCGAAATCCTACGGACAGGACGGCCACGCAGGATCATTCTGCGGATACGACGCTTTCAAACCCATTTTCTCAATATCACCGCGCAATTCCTCCAATATATCGACGATGGCCGGTTTCAGGCTGGTCGAAGAATATCCAATATGCCTCTGCCGGCTTTCAGAGTGGTGATGTTCAGGAAGTCATTGACTAGGCGCGTCAATCGTTCCGCTGAAGTCCTCATGCCCTTGACTGCCGTCGAGGCCCGAAGCGACAACCATACGTTCCGGCCAATATCGAATCCAATCCGTAGGTGATATCCGTCGCCGGCGCGCGCAGGTGATGCTGGGTTAGGGTGATGAACTGATTCTTGGCATCGTTCAACTTCTCCAAGTCTTGCCGCGCTTTCTTCTCGGCCTCATAAGCCTGACGGATCTCCGCGGTCTGCTCGGCCACCTTTTGGGCGAGGGAGGAGTTGAGGGAGTTAAGTTGGTCCTTTGCTCTACCTCTTTCAGGACACCTCTGATCAAATAGAAACCCAGTATTAAGAGGTAAAGAATATGCCCATAAGGCCGATAATCCCTAATGGTTCGCGGACGAATATATTTATAAAAAATATTCCCATCCATACATATAGCCAATACCTCCGTAATGACTATTCTAACGTTCATCTGGTGATACTTGACGATGGAATAGGCAATTATAAATATCCAAATTAAGCTTGCAATAGGACCGAGCCAGTTGAAGTGATATTCCCCTAATGATGGAAGAAATACATTAGTTATAGTCGGTGGAATGATGCCGAAGAACAAGGCCACGAGACTATTCCAAGATTTGTTCTGTCTTTTTCTGCTGCTGATTTGTAAGTCTTAAATATCCTGTAAAAAGCAAATCCATAGGGTGTAGAAGAAGATGTCGAAAAGAAGATGCCATGGACCAAAAGCCCATGCCCAATGACCTATGCCATTTATCCTATATACACCAGACACTAATGCATTCGTGAAAAAGTAAAGGTAAGCAAATGTAGCTATTGTGATAAAAGAAAAGATTAGTGATTTTACAGAAGGTCTTTTGTCATAAGGATATATAGAAGCAAATTGATAAAAACCTATAGCGATTATGACCCCTAATAAAGATTGAAAACGTATCAAGGAATCAATTCCAGATTGAGATGAAGTTGAAACCAGAAAACCGTGCGAAATCACCCATATAGCTGTTACGAATGTAAGAAGCACGAACACTCTAGAAGATAGGTTTTTGCTACCAATTATTATTACTAAATCTAAACCTAGTATTAGTATCAATGTAAGCACTATAATGATCCCCTATACTAGTCATTCCATGGGATGGATTATACATTAGTTGGTCATATTCTTACGGATGGAACGTGTTATAATAGATGGCGATATTTCCTTATGAATAATGTGATGATAGACAACGATCCGGCATTGGGACATCAACCAATCTGACCATGAAAAAGGCTGTGAACAGCGTGCTTATCCCTACTCTCAATTCTCTACCGGGCATGAGAAAAAATCTAAAAAAGAGCCACAAAGCAGGCAAAGAGATAATAGACATGCCACTACCCACAAAGCTCTGGATATACTCTATCGCCACGGTAGTGCCAAGGCCAAAGGAAATGTTGTCCAGAATTTTTTCAATTTTCTTTGGCTTTGACCAATAATGCCAAGGCAGTCAGGAATCGCCTAAAACTTGTAAAGAGAGAAGTAAGGGAAGAAATAGTCAGGCTGGCGAATGAGAAAGAGATAAGGATAGCCAGTATTGCCTAGGTTCGGCTAGAGCCATAACGAATCTATTGTCAGCGTCTCTGGGTAAAGACGGCATATCGCGCCTTTCGGCGACTTTCGTGGATAAGAATCCGGCCGCCATAGAATATAGCCGAAAATTGGCGGAGAATCTGGATTTCAAGGACCGTCTCAACTGGATAAATAATACGGCCAGTAGTTCTTTCCATTTCCAATGTAAAGATCAATAAGAAATTCTCACATAGTAGAGATCGTTGGTCTCATAGATTATTTCGACGATGAAAAAGCTATAGCAATGTTCTCGATGATATACGAGTCTTCAGACACGGAGGCATGATGATAACCGCGAATATTAGCGATAATCAGGAGAGGGAATTCATAGACCGCGTCCTCGGATGGCATATGATATATCGTTCAGCCAGAGAATTGGCATCGGTAGTGCTCAAAGCGGGATTTAGAAAAGAGAATACAAGAGTCATGTACGAGCCTCAAAATATACATTGTGTCGTAGCTACTAGAAAATAATCTTCCAAAATCTTATGCAGATCTTCGCTATATCTGGGCTGATCAATGGGATTATCGCTGACGGCTTTTCGTTTGCTTGTCATAGGTAAGAATTGGCGTGAACGTTCCAATCAGATATATTTCCTGATGACTGCCGCTCTGGCAGTATGGTCTTTCTGTTATTGGCAATGGCAATTGGCTACGGATTATACGACCGCTCTTTTCTGGGTGCGTATGCTATCTGTAGATCTCTTTTCATACCAGTCTTCTTCTTTCACTGGGTTACGTTCTTCCTTGATCGTAAGAAGTTGAATGACGTCATCGTATGGGTATCATATGTGGCCATAGCGTGCATCCTATTATTCGTGAATACGTCGTTTTTTATAAATAGTCTTCAGCACCAATCGATATGTTGTTTTTGGCCGATCGCTGGCAGAGTTTATGACGTTTATTTTGCATATCTTTACATAGGTCTCATCACTTACACGGCTTATCTTCTGTGTCGCTCTTATTTAACGGAAAAAGATAGAAACAAGAAGGGCCAGATACTTTACACAATTCTGGGAGGCGCGCTAGGTTTCGGCGGCGGTCTGACCAATTTTCCGCTCTGGTTCGGTATACCGATACTGCCTTATTCGGAAATTTTCTGGTAGCAGCTTTCCCATTTCTCGCTCGGTTATTCCGTACTCGAAGCAACAAGCTCTTCAACGCCAAGACCATCGCTACTGAGACTTCTAGTATTACTCTATCGCTATCATACTTCTTGTGGAGGCGATTCTGCCGGCGGCTATGTGGGAATCGATATTGAGATGGGCCATATTCATAGTTGTTTCATTTCTTGGATCTCATGCATCATTAAAAGTGTCTACCAGGAAGTCTCCCAACGCGAAAAGATCGAGAAACTCGCCACCGACCTCGAGAAAGCCAATGTCCGCCTAACCGAGCTCGACCGGCAGAAGTCGGAATTCGTATCATTCGCCACGCATCAACTGCGGGCACCGCTCACGGCCATGAAGGGCTATGCATCCATGATATTGGAAGGGGACATGGGCAAATTGCCGAAGGCGGCGAACGATGGCGTATCGCGCATATTCGACTCGGCCAATACGCTGACTTCCATCGTCGACGATTACTTGAACATCACCAGGATAGAGCTCGGGAGCATGAAATATATATTCGATACGATGGATCTCAAAGCATTGGTGGGGAAGACACCGATGGCCGAGCTCAAGCCGAACATGGAGAAATCGGGACTCTCATTCAGTTTCAAAGACAAGAAGAGCCCGGGTACTGATTATCGTACTCACGGCCGATCGGAGACAAGTTGAAGCAAGTCATAGCGAACCTCATAGACAACAGCATGAAATACACGCCGAAACGGGGTTCCGTGGCTGATATCGCTCCTGCTATGGATCGGGTCAAGCACAAAATTCATCCTCATGCTCAAAGACACGGGCATAGGCATCGATCCGGAAGTCCTGCCGCACCTCTTCCAGAAATGGTCTAGGGCGAGCAATGCCAATAAGACGAATATAAAAGGCACGGGCCTGGGCCTCTATGTGGCCAAGGAAATGATCGAAGCCCATCACGGCACCATCAGAGCGGAGTCGGAAGGGGAAGGCAAGGGCTCGTCATTCATAGTGGAATTGGAGCCGTTTGGGAAGGTATAGGAAGAGTAATCAGTAGACAGTAAACGGAAGACAATAAAAAAGAACGCCGCGACATGAATGTCATTGGCGTCCTAGCGTTCGAATAGATCTTCTTGGCAGATTCGCTTTCGTGCTTGTGGCTCTGCTACGTGTGGTCTGGGCAATGGTAGCCCGGTTTTTGCATCTATGATCGGGACTTCGAATTTGAAAGAGGGGCGATCCATGATGAGAAGTTTATTGCTGACTTCTATCCGGCGGCCAATTTCATCAGACTAAAGCCCGTGGCGCTTTTCCAGTTCCTTTCTCTCATTTGACCTCCTTAGAAGTTTCAAAGCACCTTGAGCATTCGCGCATATTTTCATATGGGCGTTTGCTGTAGGTGCCTCGAGGTGAATGTGTGCCGATTTAGATCGGCTCGAGCGCAAGGCTCTGGATCCCGTGTCCAACCGGCCGGGATTTTGCTCATGGCAGCGATGTCGCTTCTCCACGGCATTCAATCGGTGCCAGAGTCCCGCGACTGATGGCGCTGGTTTGGTGTTGACGAGTCCAAGCTCGGCAAAAATTGCCGGCACTCTGGTTCCAGCCTCAATGGCTGCTTTGTTGGTGTTGCTCATGTTTTTATTTCAAAGGTTGTTTTGTTGTTTGGTTTGTTTCCCCCAACCGACTCCCTGCGTGCAAATTATACCACCCAAAAAGACCGCTTTGTCAAGCGCCTGCAGAGTTAACCATATAATGGCCTAATTGATAGGCTTTTTAGGGCTACTTCAGCAACTCGTCAATAGCCGCTTTGACATCTACACCATCAGCACGGCCTGCCAATTCTTTCATGAGCATGCCTGTCAATTTGCCGGCAGACTTTGGATCAAAAGTGCCTTGAGCCTTGAGAGATTCTATGCGAGTGCGCACGACGAGCCGGATCTCATTCATGGGCATCATGGCCGGCATGAAAGTCTCCAATATCTTCAGTTCGGCCTGCTCCTTGGCCACGAGATCCTCGCGGCCGCCTTTGGTGAACTGTTCTATGGAATCTTTGCGCTGTTTTACGCTCTTCTTTATGAGGGCGAGAATGCGGTCGTCAGGGAGAAGGTCTTGACTGGCTGGTGCACCGGAGCCACTGCTTGCAGGCGCTTTGGAGGCCAGGATTTCATTCAACGCCAATGCGTTCAGTCCGCGCAAGGCGTCGAGACGGATGGTGTCTTTGGCGCGCAGCGCGTCTTTGATCTGATCTTTGATGGTTTGGTGGAGGGACATGGGGTAAGTCTACAACTAAAGATCTGATTGCGCAGGTCTAAATCCTCAGGCAACTTTTATTATATGATAGGCTTTTTTGATTTCTTTTTGAGCGTTTCTTTATCGCCTTGTGTCTATACTGATAGCATTATAAGATTAACTAACTTAACATGTCATTAGATACAAAAGATAAAAATTATATAAGCGAGATGTTCGACCAGAAATTCGACCAAAGGTTTAGTCAGGCATTCGATAAGAGCTTTAAAAGTGTTCGGGAACAGCTCAATGAAGATCTTTCAACGCCATACAGGCATCTTGAAAGAAGATTTTCAGCACAAGATGGACACTGTGATAGAGATGTTGAAAGACAAACCCGGCCGGGGCGAGTTCAATGAGCTCAAGGACGAGGTTTCCGGCATTCATAGGGAGATGAGGATTTTCCAATTGAATCTCAAAGATCATGAAGATAGGATAGGTAAATCGGAAAGAGTGCGCCATCGATAAAATGGAAACCACTCTCATCATCCTGGTCATCATCGCTATAGCAGGCAATATCGCTCTTGTGGCGGTTTTGTTGCGCCGCAAGAATGATCCGCCGGCTGGCGGAGCAGCCGGACAAGGTGAAGGTTTGAATCTCATTCTCCAGCAGGTCAATGAATTGTCGCGTACAGTAGATGCAAAGCTTGGCGAGAATGCAAAGGAGACATCGGCCGCCATGCATAGGCAGTTCAGCGAGTCGCAGAAACTGATCAAAGACATAACTAGTGAGCTAGTTCAGGTAAAGGAGATAGGCAAGCAGAGCCTTTCATTTCAGGATCAATTGCGCCAGCTGGAAGATATCCTGAAGAATCCGAAACAGCGCGGCATACTCGGTGAATATTATTTGGAGACGCTTCTCAAGAATGTTTTGGCGCCGGGGCAATATCAGATGCAATACGCTTTCAAGAATGGCGAGATCGTCGATGCGGCTGTATTCGTCAAGGATAAGATAATACCGGTTGATTCGAAATTCTCATTGGAGAATTACAATAGGATGGTTGAAGAAAAGAATCCAGCGGAGAAAGATAAGTTGGAGAAGGCTTTCGTCAGCGATCTGAAAATGCGCATACAGGAGACTGCCAAGTATGTCCGGCCAGCGGAGAAGACAATGGACTTCGCTTTTATGTTCATACCGCATGAGGCTATTTACTATGATTTGCTTATCAATAAGATCGGCGCAAGTTCTTCCGGTGGCGCCGGTTCTACCGGCGGAGCAGGAGAAGGCGATGCCGACAATCTCATCCAGCGTGCGGCCTCGAAGTACAAGGTCATCATCGTCTCGCCGACTTCGTTCCTGGCTTATCTCCAGACTGTATTGCAAGGCTTGAAAGCTATGCAGATAGAAGAGACGGCCAAAGATATAGTCAAACATGTCGGCCAGTTGGGCGCGCATATAAAGAGGTATGAGGAATATCACAAGAAGCTGGGCGCATCTCTCGACACGGTGGTCAATCATTACAATAATTCCGGCAAAGAATTCTTGAAGATAGATAAAGACGTTCTGCGCATCACCGACGAGTCACCGGGCATAAAGGTGGCGGCTATAGAGGGGCCGGAAGAACAGTAAACGGTAAACAGTAATCCGTAAACAGGGGTGCGATTGCCTTTTTGGGGCGATTCCTGTATAGTATTTCGACTATGGAATTCGCAGTCATAACTACAGGCGGCAAGCAATATACAGTCTCGAAAGGGGATACTATCACCATCGAGAAGCTTTCGGCTGCCAAGGGCAAGGAATACAAGGAGGGCGACAAGGTCGTCTTCGATAAGGTCCTTCTCGTTGATGATGGGAAAGACACTACTATTGGCACCCCTTATATCGCCAAGGCTTCAGTAAAGGGTACTATCGCTGAAATCGGCCGTCATGACACTGTTCTCGTGGTCAAATACAAGCAAAAGAGCCGTTCAGGCTGGAAGAGGAATGGTCATCGTCAGCCTTTCTTCAAGGTGAAGATTGATTCACTGAAATAGAGTATAATATACATATGGCAGATAATAATCTCAAGAAAGAACTTGAATATTTTAAGGCAAACCAGGCTGACTTGGTTAAACGCTATGGCGGCATGTTTATTGTTATAAAAGATCAGACAATCGAAGGTTCATACAAAACAGAACTTGAAGCTTATACTGAAGCTCAGAAAAAATTTGAGCTCGGGACTTTTCTAATTCAGGAATGTATTGCGGGTCAAGAAAGTTATACCCAAACATTCTATTCTCGCGTATCTTTTTCTTAACTCAAGATGCAGCACGCTTTTACGGTTAAATATTCTGGCCGTGTGCGAGCCTTGAGGACCGTAGTCCATATTTGTCCGCCTGTCGATCCAGAAGTGTATCCTACGCAGGTTATGAAAGAGTATTCCGCAATATGGGATACTGGGGCGACCAATTCAGTAATAACAAAGAAAGTCGTCGACGATTTGGATCTTAGACCTATTAGCATTAGCGAAATTCATCATGCAGGAGGGATTTCCTCAGCGAATGTGTATTTGGTGAATATTGGATTACCAAATAAGGTCATGATTCCAAGCGTTCGAGTCACCGAAGCACCACTCACAGATTCAAATGAGATCCCTGAGGATCAAAGAATTGGAGTTCTTATAGGCATGGATATCATTGGAGCTGGGGATTTTGCAGTAACTAATAAGGATGAAAAAACGACGATGACATTTCGGATACCATCATTCGATGAGATCGACTTTGTACCCCAAGCAAAAGAGCATAATGTGATTGAGAGTGGAAATAGGGAACAGAAAAGGTCTCTTAAGAAAAGATATAAAAACTGAACCGGTTAATGCCTATTTTGCAACGCATTCTTAATCGTCTCCCCATCCGCATATTCAAGCTCAGCTCCGGTTGAGAGGCCGCGTCCAAGTATAGTCACTTTACCTAAGTAAAGCGGTGCCTTCAGAGCATCTTTAACGATATCCGCCGTATGCTCGCCATCCGGTGTTGTATTCAGAGAAAGGATGACCTCTTTTGACGCAGACTTTTGCACGCGCTCGAGCAAAGCTTTGAGCCTGATCCTCTTGTCAGGCTCTTTGTCGAGAATAGGAACGGTGCCGCCCAAGATGAAATACAAGCCTTTGTAAGCGGCGCTCTTCTCTATGGATTCAAAATCAGAATCGCGGGCCACGACCATGAGGGTCGATGAATCGCGCGACTTGTCGGCGCAGACTGAGCATATATGGGCTTTTGAGCTATTGATGAACAGACGGTGGCACTGTGGGCACTCGGAGCTAGACTTCTTGACCTCTTCGATGAGGCTCGTAAATTCCTTGATGAAAGCTGGCGGCTTGCCGAGTAGATAATAGGCGAAACGGCGAGCCTGCCTCGGCCCGATGCCGGGGAAGTGGGCGAATATCTCTTCGAGTCGTCGGAGGCTGTCCATGGGGGTAAGTATAAAGTATAATTGGAAATTATGGCAGTCATATATTGTTTTGGGGATAGCATCACTTATGGGGCTTGGGATATACAAGGTGGAGGATGGACTACAATGTTACGGAAATATCTGGATGATAAGCAGGAGAAAGACGATGATCTTTATTACTTAACCTATAATTTGGGTATACCAGGTGAGAACACGGACGGTTTTTTAAAGAGATTTGAGTTAGAACTCGTGGCGCGCTCACTAGCTGGTCGTGGCCCAACTGGGCCGGGAGAATCCGTATTCATTTTCGCTTTTGGTGCGAATGACTACGTTTATATTCCCGCTACGAAAGAATTTGTAATTCCACAAGAAAGATTCGTTGCTAATATGCAACGCGCTATCGATATCGCAAAAAAAGTTTCTACAAAGATAATACTTTTGGATATCACGCCGGCTGATGAGGCTATTTGTATGAAAAAATATGGCGATAGAAAATTGAGGCTGAATAAGAATGTTGAAACCTACAACTCGCTTCTCGCTGATCTAGCGAAAAAGAACAGTCTAGCTTTAGTTGATGTTTATTCTGAATACTTGGCCAACGATTACAAAAAGATTTTATCTGAAGACGGTTTGCACCCAAATGATAAAGGGCATCAACTCATTTTTGAGAAAGTGAAAATAGCACTCGAAAAGCTTTTTTGATTTCTACTGTCCCTCCTTATCAAAATCCCCAAACTCGCCTTTATCCATAGAGATGAAGGTCGTCTTCTTCGAATCAAAGTAGAGCTTGGCCATGCCGGTAGGACCATTGCGATGCTTCTCGATCAATATCTCGGTCTCTTCGCGGCGACCGCCTTGATCGGAGTCGGCTTCGCGGTGGATGAACATGACAACGTCAGCATCTTGTTCGATAGAACCGGAATCGCGCAAGTCTGACAGTCGAGGCTTGCCACCACGCTGTTCGACGGCGCGAGAGAGTTGAGACAGAGCCAAGACTGGCACTTCGAGCTCGCGGGCAAGATGTTTCAAAGAGCGTGAAATTTCGGTGACCTGCTGAACTAGGTTGTCGCCGTACTTATTGGCATTGGTCGGCACCATGAGCTGGAGGTAGTCGACGATGATGAGGCCTAGCTTGTGCTCGCTCTTGAGGCGGCGAGCCACGGCGCGGATTTTGAGGATATTATTTCCAGGGCTATCATCTATGAATATAGGAGCTTCAGACAGGCGAGCAATGGCGTCGCCAATGGATTTGAAGTCATTTTCTATGGAAAGGTTATGACCAGTCCTGATCTTCCAAGAGTCGACTTGGGATTCGGCTGCCAACATGCGGTCTACGAGCTGTTGGGAGCTCATTTCTAGAGAGAATATAGCCACAGGTATCTTGTTCTGAATGGCTGTCTTACGTGCTATGTCGAGCGCTAGGGAAGTTTTACCCATGGAAGGCCTGGCGGCGAGAATGATGAGGTCTGATTTCTGGAAACCGGCGAGCTTATTATCCAGCTCGGCGAAACCTGTCGGCACGCCGCGCAATTCGTGGCGAGTACTATGCATGTGTTCTATGCGCTCGTATGCAGGCTGGAGAAGCTCTTTAATAGCCTCGAACTTACTTGATCCAGTTTTATTCGTGACTGTATAAAGTGCCTTCTCTGCTTTTTCTAGAATGTCGTGGAGGTCAGCTTCTTCATCGTAGCCGAGGCCCTGGATTTCTTCGGCGGCCTTGAGAAGCTCGCGCATGACATGCTTGTTTTCTACGAGGTCGGCGTAGTGAACGGCATTCGCCGAAGATGGCACTACGTTTATTATTTCGGAGAGATATGCCATACCGCCAGTGTCTTCTAGTACGCCTTTTTCCTTGAGACGTGATGATACGGACAATATGTCTATAGGGGTGCCTTTGCCGTGGAATTCGAAAAGGACTGACCAGATGGCGCGGTTCTGATTGGAATAGAATGAGCGTTCATTCACCAAGTCTATGATCTCGTGCATGACTTCCGGACGTATCATTACTGAACCGAGCAGAGCTTTCTCCGCCTCGATGGAGTGAGGAGGTATCTTCAGGTCGCGGGCTTTTAGATATGGTGAGGTGGTAGCCATGTTTTTTGATAAGGCCATTTTAGCACGCAGTTTAAATAGGCAAACATTTAAAATAGGTCAAAAAAGGGGATATGGTGTGAATAAATAATTTCTGTTAGGATAGGGTTATGATAATCACATTCCTCGGCGGCGAATCATTTAAGATCTCATTCGGCGATACCACGTTGGCCTTTAACCCGATTTCCAAAGAGTCCAAACTTACAGCCGCCAAATTCGGCGCGGATATAGTCTTGTCAACGTTGAACCATTCTGATATGAACGGGATCGATCAAGTTTCATTTGGCGAGAAGAAAGCCTTTGCCATCACCGGTCCGGGCGAATATGAGGTCAAAGGAGTTTTCATAAAAGGTTTTGGATCAGAATCTCACTATGATGGTTCCGGTAAGGCCGGCTCGTTCGGCTCGTCCGGCTCTGGAAAAGCTGACGCGGAAAAGGGAATTAACACTATTTACTCCGTCGCGCTCGAAGGTATGAATATTTGTTTCCTTGGTGCTATCGATCAAACGGAAATGCCGAAAGATGCCGACGAAGGTATAGATGCTGTGGATATCTTATTTGTGCCTATCGGTGGTGGTGGCGTTCTCGATGCCGCAAAGGCCTATAAACTGGCTGTTTCTCTTGAACCAAAACTCATCATCCCTATGCATTATGGCGACATTGGTAGCAAAGAGGCTCTGAAGACATTTCTCAAGGAAGCAGGGGAGAATCCAAAGCCGACGAATAAGTTGACCTTGAAGAAAAAAGATCTCGAAGGCAAAGATGCAGAGATTGTCGTTCTGGAGAAAGAGTAGTACAATTCACTTATTGGCACTGCTAAATTTCTATGACTTTTCAATCCTATCTAGAAAATCTACGAGCTAAGTCAGATGGCGCAAAGAAGCAGATTGCTTTCTGGTCTTCTTTCGGTATAACAGCTGTGATATTCCTGTTTTGGATTGCTTCATTTAGCTCTTTTGGCAATAGCTCAAAAGCGGCTGTAGCGTCGGCCGTTAATAAGGCATCAGCTCCTTCACAATCACTCGTCGCCAGTGTCGGTGGTTTCTTCGGCGATATCAAGGATCTATTCTTTGCTCCGCGCAAGGTGACTTATACGGATATACAGGTAAGCCCTGGGAAGTAAGGTTAGGCCACCTCGGCGCTTTTGCAGTTTTTATTATATGACAGTTAATTTCAGCCCCAGTCCGGCTGTTATTTTTTGCAAGAAAGAAAGGGTCGGATTGGTTCTGCCGGATTCGAAACGCGCCAGGGCCGATTGGGCAATGCCAAGTTTTGAGGCTAGTTGTTTTTGAGTGAGTTTCTTCTCTATACGGGCTTTGACGAGGGCGCCATAGATTTTGTATTCAAGCTCGAGGCTATCGTAAGCTTTCTTTCTTGCTGGATCGGAAAGAAACTCTTTCATGAACTGTTCGTGTGTAGTGAATTGTTCGTGTGTTTTCATAGTAGTGCCATTATATCATATATGTTATATCAAGCAAGTAGATTAATCTCTTTTTGGATTTGTCTAGCATAATTGATATCCCTGATGTTTATTTTCCAGGCCTTTTTAACAAAACCATGAATGATCCAAGCTCTGTTTTTATGAAAGATATATAATATTCTCACCTTAACTTTCCCTTGAGTTCTCAATTCAAATAAACCCTTACCCAAACTTTTTGAGTCTGGCATATCCAATAAATACCCATATTCTCTGAGAAAATTGATAGATTTTGTTGCTCTAGAAGATGTGATGTAATCCAATTCTTCTATAAATTTCTTCATTTTTTTGTTCCAATATACTATTTCCATTCTTGAATCCTATCAGACCGAGATAAAGAAACGCTCAAAAAGTAATCAAAAAACGCCTAAGTTTTTATAAAACTTCGCCGAAGATTCGTCCGGGACCTATTTTGTGGATAAAAAATCGCGCCAACCGATTAAAGTCAGCGCGTTGCGATTGTGGTGGCAGGGAGTTCAACTCCCCAGTTTGCCGAAGTAGAGTTGTCCGGCCTTAGTGAACACCGTGTAGGAGATGTTTGTCCCAACGGTCAATGTTTCCGGTGTCAGGCCGTTGTCGAGCTTAATGCCGTCCAAGGCGTAGACCTTCTCGTCCTTGTCGTATACGAGAATGCGGTGCTCGGTAATGGTGAAGGCGAGGGGAGTGAAGGTGTGGCCATCGAGTCCGAAATTGATCGGTGAACCCAATGTTTGCTTCATACCCTCGTTATAACCATTTGTGTGCGCAGGCAAGGCGAAATGCACGGCACCCATAATCCTTATTGAGACAACTACAAGGAGAGTGGCAAGAATTCTTAGTGCCATTTCCTTTTTGGGCGCCCATGCATAGAGGATTATTGAGCAAAAAACAAATGTAATACAAATTATTCCTCCCCAGATACCCCCCCAGAATTCGGGACTAGTTATGTTCATAACAATTACTTTTCCAGGTGTATTTCTCTGGACACCTAGTTAGCTTCCTTTCCAAAAGCCGTTAACCAGTGAGCTTTCAACGAGCTCGTTTATTGACTGCTGAGCCAATCTAATCATACCAATGTAATCATGTCAAGGTGCGCCGCAACCCAAAATTTGCTATAATTGAGCTACAAAAGTTGATGTTATAGTCGCTTTTTTCTTTTACCAGAGACTCCCAATCCACCCATGCCTAATAAGCGCGATAAAACACAAAATTCCGCCGAATCAGCCCCAGCACGCGCAGAAGGTGCAGGCATCGTTGGCCGCTCTATAACGACCGAGATGCGCGAGTCTTTCCTCGACTATGCTATGTCGGTCATCACCGATCGTGCTCTTCCTGATGTTCGTGACGGATTGAAGCCTGTGCACCGCCGCATCCTCTATGCCATGCATGAGGCAGGCCTGACTTCTTCATCAAAATTCCGCAAGTCTGCAGTGCCAGTCGCCGACACTATGGGTAATTATCACCCGCACGGTGACGTCGCTATTTATGATTCGTTGGTGAAAATGGCTCAGCCGTTTACCATGCGTTATCCATTGGTCCAAGGCCAAGGTAACTTCGGTACAGTCGATGGTGATCCACCAGCCGCTATGCGTTATACCGAAGCTCGCATGGCTCGCATAACAGGCGAAGTTCTTCGTGACATAGACAAAGACACTGTTGATTTCCGCCCGAACTACGATGGCAGCAAAAAAGAGCCGTCAGTTTTGCCGACAGCTGTGCCGAATCTACTCCTGAATGGGACTCTCGGTATCGCTGTTGGTATGGCCACGAATATTCCTCCGCATAACTTGCGCGAAGTTGTAGACGCCACAAACCATCTGATCGACAATCCTGAAGCAACTACCGAAGACCTATTGCAATTCATAAAGGGCCCTGATTTTCCATTGGGAGCGACTATGTATGGCGAGAAAGATATACATCATGCTTACGCAACTGGCCGCGGCGGTGTCGTCGTGCGTGGTGACGCCGAAATAACTGAGGATAAGAAGGGTCAATACCAGATCATCATCACCTCCATTCCATTCCGCGTGAACAAGAGCGAGCTTATCGTCAAGATCGCTGATCTCGTTCGCGAGAAAGTCATAGAAGGCGTCAGGGCTTTGCGCGATGAATCTGACAAGGATATCCGCATCGTTATAGACTTGAAGCAAGGTTCATTCCCGGAGAAGACCCTCAACCTCATTTACAAGCATACACAGCTCGAGGAATCGTTCCACATGAATATCGTGGCCCTCGTAGATGGTGTGCCTCATACGCTCGGTCTCAAATCTATCCTCGAAGAATTCGTCAAACATCGCATCACCGTCATTCGCCGCAGGACCAAGTTCGACCTAGCCGCCGCTGAAGCTCGCGAGCATATATTGCTAGGCTTGAAAAAAGCTCTAGACCATATAGATGAGATCATAAAGCTCATTCGTGCTTCCAAGGACGTGGCCGAAGCCAAAGCCGGTCTCATAAAGAAATTCAAATTCAGCGATATACAGGCACAGGCCATATTGGACATGCGTTTGCAGAAGCTTGCTGGCCTCGAGCGCAAGAAAGTCCTCGATGAGCTCAAAGAAGTTCAGGCTCTTATAGAAGAATTGAAGTCTATTTTGAGCAGTGAAAAGAAAGTTCGCGGCATCATCAAAACCGAGCTCGCTGATATTCGCGCAAAATATGGCGATGATCGTAGGACAAAGATAATCAAACATGGAGTGAAGGAATTCAGCGCTGAAGACCTCATCGCTGATGAAGAGTCGGTGCTCGTTTTGACCAAAGGCGGTTATATCAAGCGTACAGATCCATCCGAATATCGCAAACAGAAGCGTGGCGGTGTAGGTGTTGTCGACTTGGACACCAAGGAAGAGGATTTCATTTCGCACCTCGTTTTCGCCTCTACTCATAACGACCTTCTATTCTTCACGGACAAAGGCAAGGCCTATCAGATAAAAATGTTTGAGATCCCAGAAGGCAAGCGTGCCACAAAAGGCAAATCAATGATGAATTTCCTGTCATTGGCCGATGGTGAGCGTGTCACTTCTATTCTTCCAATGCCGAAGAATAAGAAAGAAGCAGAAGGTCTGTCGCTCATGATGGTGACAAAGAATGGTACGGGTAAAAAGAGTTCAGCCAAGCACTTTAAGGATGTGCGCCGTTCAGGTCTCATTGCAATAACTCTTGATTCAGGCGACGAGCTCATTTCTGCTTCATTCGTGTCAAAGAATGATGAGGTTGTAATCGCAACCAAAGAAGGCCAGTCTATCCATTTCAAAGAATCAGACGTACGCGAAATGGGCAGGAATGCTGCAGGTGTTCGTGTAATACGTCTCACTGAAGCTGATGCAAAGAAGAAAATAGCCGCCGACGAAGTTATCTCCGCTGACGTTGTCTCCAAGGACGCCAAGAATCCAGCATTGTTCGTTATGGGTGCTCACGGCTATGGAAAGAAAACCTCACTTTCAGAATATAAAGTCCAAGGTCGTGGTGGCTCAGGAATTCTGACCATGAATGTAACGCCAAAGACAGGTTCTCTAATGGCTGCCAAGGTTGTTACAGACGATGAGACAGAGATCGTGGCTATGTCCAAGAAGTCTCAGGTTATTCGCGTAGATATTGCAGAAATCCCGACTCTCTCACGTGCTACTCAAGGCGTACGAGTCATGAAGCTACGTGATGGGGATGAGTTGGCGAGTTTGATTTGTTTGTAAGGTTTTCCTAAAAGTAATGGTAGATATTCGTAAAAAGGTACTTGAAGTCCTCAACAACACTCATCTTATGAGTTTGGGTACCTATGACGATAAAGGTATTTGGGTAGCTGATGTCATCTTTGTATACGACGATGATCTTAATATCTATTGGTTGTCAGCTCCAGACTGTAGACATTCTAAGGCCATTATAAAGAATGCCAAAGCCGCTGGAACTATTACCAGTAGCGTTAAGAGTAAGGAACCAAATTTTGGCATTCAATTTGATGGTAAAGCTGAAAGGTTGAGTGGAGCTAGGTTCGATCTGATAATCAAACATTGGACAAAAAGAAAACATAAGATTCCTGACATATCCAAGGCTCTTGAGGTTTTGAGTGACGACTGCTGGTACAAACTTGTTCCTGATAGATTTGAATTGATTGATGAAGAGAATTTTGGTTTTGACAGACAAGTATTGAAATTATCATAAACACAAAACCCGCCGAAGCGAGTCGCACCAAGCTGTTGACAATTTTCAGGAGAGGGGAGTATCATTACAGCATTGAAAATCTGAAGACTGGAAAATCGCCCCCCAGCGCTCGTCCGACGGACGGGGCACGCATGAGGGAACATGGGCGTCCCTCCAGAAGTGAGCATCAGGCGGTTGGAAATTTATCCAGCCGCCTTTGCTCTTTCTGGTCAATGCGATATACGGTATTTATCTCCGTTTTGCCACTCTCGACGCGTTTTATTTCGATGACTATTAGATGAGCCGGTCTCTCTGCGATGAATAAGTATTTGTTTGAAGATCTTCTATCTTTGGCTATTCTTACCGGATTAAGTAGATTACCGGGAAGCTGATGGAATATTTCATCAGTTATTTCCGGATGGCCATCCAATCTCGGTATACGCCCCTTGATTTTAGCTACAATGAATTCAGAGATATGAATGCGATCGTCTCCAATGATTCTAGATATCTCGGATTCAAGAATGACAATAGGTTCGGGTATTCTCGAGAATATACCCGTGAGATTAGAATTTACCCTTATGATAATGTCTCGAATATCTGATAATGATTGAAAATTATTTGGCATCCGTCCACCATATCAGAGCACCGATAAAGAAACGCTCAAAAAGAAATCAAAAATAGCCTAAAATCCGATAAAGAAACGCCTAATTTTTGCTCCATGCCTGCCGGCAGGCAGGAAGATTCGCCTAAGATTTGTCCCCATATACCTTTATACTTTCATACCTTCATACTGCTATACTTATCCCATGTTCTCCGATCCGTCGGTAAATCTCGCCAAATTTGGGCTTAGCGCCGGCATGAAAGTTGTCGACCTGGGCGCCGGTTCCGGCTTCTATAGCATAGCCGCGGCCCGCATAGTCGGTCCGGGTGGGCGTGTATATGCCGTGGATGTCCAGAAGGACCTTTTAGACAGGATCCGCGCAAATGGAGCCAGTGAAGGCTTGCGCAATATAGAGGTAGTCTGGGGCAATGCAGAGAAGATTGGTGGCACCAAGTTGCGCGAAGCCATAGCCGACAGGGTGGTGGCCTCCAATATCCTTTTTCAAATAGAAAAACCTGATGACTTCGCCCTGGAGGTGAAGCGTTTGCTCAAACCCGGCGGTAAAGTCATGATCATAGATTGGAGCGAGATATCGCCGATCGGCCCCAAGACCGTCTTTCCATCAATGAAAGCCCAGACCCTATTTGAGAAATCCGGTTTCAAGCTGGAGCAATCGTTCGGTGCCGGGGATCATCATTACGGCCTGATATTTATACGCTTATGACCAAATTCCAGATCATAGTCCTCGGCATATTCGTAGCTTTCATAGTCATAGGCGTCATCGCTTTTGCCACCTTCAAGGGCAGTACCGGGACGAGCTCTCTGCCTTCCATCACCGTCTGGGGCACTTTTCCGGCGGATACTTTCAATACATACGTCGCCAAGATCAGCACCACTCTACCAGAATCTTTGACCATCAATTACAAGCAAGAATCGCCCCAACAATTCCCGCAGGATTTCGTCGCCGCTCTGGCCCGCGGCATAGGCCCGGATGTCATCCTTATACCGTCTGACATGCTCCTTCCGGAGGAAAATAAATTGACACTTATTCCTTATGGCACTTTGCCACAAAGGACATTTCTCGACACTTATATACAAGAAGCCGGCATATACGATACCGGTTCCGGCTTCATAGGCGTGCCTTTCACCGTTGATCCTTTGGTAATGTATTGGAATAGGGACATGTTCAATGCTGCCGGCGTTGCCACTTATCCACGATATTGGGATGAATTCACGGGTCTCAACCAGAAATTGACGACCAAAGATGCTAATGGCAATATACGCCAGTCAGCCATTGCTCTGGGCGATTTTACCAACGTGGACAATGCCCGCGAGATACTCGGATCGCTCTTCATGCAGGTCGGCAGCCGGATAACCGTACAGGCGCCAACAGGCGCGGTGACGAGCGCTATCAATGCAGGTAACGGCAGCGGCGCGGATATTACTCCTGCTCTGCAGTTCTTCACCCAATTCGTCGATCCGACTAATGCCAACTATTCCTGGAATAGGAGCATGCCGGATTCCAAGACGGCTTTCTTGTCAGGTACTCTGGCAACCTATTTTGGCCTAGCATCGGAGCTTTCAGATATTCAGGCCAAGAATCCAAACTTGAGCTTCGACGTGGCGCCCCTGCCTCAGCTCCGTACCGGAGGGACCAAAGCTGGCTATGCCGAGATGTACGGCTTCTCCATCGTCCGCGCTTCCGCCAACGCAAATGCCGCTTACCAGATCATTTCTATTCTCACAGAGCCTGCCTACTTGTCGACTCTATCGGCGACAATGTATCTTCCGCCGACAAGGACCGATCTCATAGCCGCCGGTTCGAATGATAAATACATCACTATATTCGATGAAGCCGCTCTCACGGGCAGGACTTGGCTCGACTCCGATCCCGGCCAATCGTCCCAGATATTCGGAAATCTTGTGGACACCATTACCAGCGGCCGCGAAGCCTTGATTCAGGCCGTAGCCGATGCGTCTAACCAATACAACGCCGTCTTGCAACAGGCTACGCAATGACAATTAAATTGTAATTCAATGAAGAATATTTCAATGAAGTGCGCGAAATGGTTTAAGTCTGTCATGGTGCTTTTCTCGGCGGTTTTTCTTTTAGTACCGTCGCTTATCGCTCCGGCTATTCTTATACCAATGACTGCGGTTGCGCAAACACAGCCGGTTGATAATGTAAATCTCAATGATTCTGCTTTCAAGATTGTTGTATGTGATGGACCTCAGCTGCCTTCCACTATGACTACTCCAAGCGGATACATTCCATGTAATTTTAATTACGCTATCTTCCAAATCCAACACCTCATCAACATTGCAATAGTCGTCGGCGTCTTTGCCGCCATCGTCCTGTTCTCTTACGCCGGCTACATCTATATTTCCGGAGGCATGCGTGGTGACGCCAATGCCCATTCGACCGCTATAGACATCTTCCGAAAAGTCGGCATAGGGTTTATAATCATGTTGTCGGCCTGGTTCATCGTATATCAGATCATGGCTTGGCTGACGGGGAGTTCTGGTTTTGCCGTACTTTTAGGAAAGCCGTCGTAATAAACGATTTATTTCAATGAAATCTTACAAAATAAAACAGTTTTTATTCACGGGATTACTTGTAGTCTCTGTAATTGTGTCTTTATCAAGTATCACATTTGCACAGGGAACTGATAATTCAGCAGGGAATTTGAATCCTGGTAATTCAGCGGCCCAACCAAATCCAGGTAATTCCGCAGGGCAATCTAATACAGGAACCTTCACTCTCCAGAACCCCCTAGGTAGCAAAGTCACTTCTCTGGCCGGCTTGGTCCAAACTTTCGTTGATGTAGTCAGCTATATCCTCATACTATTCGCCATTCTCATGCTTGTATGGACTGGCCTCCAATACATTCTAGCCCAAGGCAATTCTGACAGGATCAAGGAGCTCCACAAACAGCTTTTGTGGATAGTCATTGGTGTGGCTATCGTCATAAGCGCCAGGGTCATCGTGGATGTAGTTATCAACACTCTCAAAGTGGCTAATGTTATAAACCCTAGCACGTTGCAACAGGTTCAGAATGCGGCGCATGGACAATAGATTAATCATATTATAAAATCATCAATAACATGAACAGTACAACAGATCTTAAAGGTGTCATCGCTATAGTGGCCAGTTATATGAATAGCATTGTCGAGCTCCTGATGGGCTTGGCCGTAGTGTTTTTCGTCTGGTATATCATCAAGTATTTCATGAGGCCTAGCGACAATCGCGGAGAAGCCGCCCAATATGTCATGTATAGTCTGATAGGTTTTTTCGTCATATTGTCTTTCTGGGGCATAGTCAATATTCTCAGAGGAAGTTTTAATTTGAACCAGACAAACACCAGCCAATCATGGTCTGATTTCTTCAATATCATTCCTAAATAATAAATCCACCAATGAATAGCCCGGCTTTAGGACAAATCAATAATGCCAACGATTTGGTTAGGCGTCTTGCTAGTATAGGCACGGTTGTCATATATCTACTGGTTGGCTTGGCTC
This sequence comes from uncultured bacterium, assembly GCA_963851055.1. Lineage (GTDB taxonomy): Bacteria > Patescibacteriota > Minisyncoccia > Phycocordibacterales > PALSA-1337 > C7867-002. The sequence goes on from CAWKMY010000004.1 coordinate 74,227, forward strand.
TGATCTACATCGTCTATGCCGCAGTACAGTATTTCATCAAGGGCGGGGAAGGCGATGAAAGCCGTCACGCCGCTTCCATGCAGATATTCTGGGGCGTGTTAGGATTGGCCGTCATCATGTCATTGTGGGGGCTCGTTAACATATTTGTTAATACTTTCGTAACCAATCCAAACAAACCGACGCCGCCAAATGCCGATTTCATTACCAATACCTCTGCTACTCCCACAGTCAATCCATACCCGGACACTCAACCAACAGACTGTTCTAATGGGCCAGCTGGCTGTTAATAAGGACCATACCTATCCACAGGGCTTAATTGTATAGAAGAGGCAACAGATGTATCATTGAACCACGAATTAGTATTAATTATCAGCAGCCTAATCAAACATCATGAAGAAATTACTTGTTTTAGCCGCGTTTATTGTTCCGTCCATCGCCTTAGCACAAACCCAACCTATTACTGACGTCAACTCTCTAACTTATAAGCTCGTTGGCATAGGCAATACGGTTATATATCTGCTCGTTTCTCTGGCAGTCATATACATTATCTGGAATGTAGTTCAGTATTTTATCAAAGGCAGCAGCGGTGAGGAAGGTTCTCGCACCAAGGCTGGTATGGGCATCCTCTGGGGTATTGTCGGCTTGGCCGTCATCCTCTCCATTTGGGGTCTCGTCGGCATTCTAACTAACACTTTCCGTACTACTCCTCCGAGCAACAGTCCTATTCCTAACCTGGGTAACAGCGTCGGTTCCGGCGGCATCCCGTCAAATCAGGTTCCGATAGTCCAGTAAGGGTGTCTAGTTACATATCCATGTTCTCACTAGTGCCACAAGTACAGGCGCAAGTTGACGCTACCGCTTTCGGTAATGTGGTCAATCCTGTCATCACCAATATCGTCGATCCGGTGATCGAACTCATGGCTCTGGTAGGTATTCTGGTATTCATTTGGGGTGTGGTGCAAATGATAATGAATGGCGACGATCCTGAAGCCCGTGTTACCGGCCGTAACCACATGCTTTGGGGCATAGTAGGGGTAGTTATCATGCTTTCGGCCTGGGCTATAGTATTTCTCGTTTCTAATACGATTAAAGGGGTTTGATTGATAATCGGAAAATCTGGTAACAAAAATGGGCCGCAAGAGAGTTGAATCTCAAGCGGCCCGTTACGTTCTGGGATCTAATATTCTCCCGGCTTCAGTTCGGTGTAAGTGCAATGCAACTTCACCGGGACTACTCGGTAACCCTGATTGAACTCGAACGTAAGTCCTTGTCCAATGCTGTATTCCGTGTGGCCTGGCGATGTTCCAGTGACTTGCAAGTCGCCCTGCACGACGTGTATAGGAGCGTAGCCCCAATTCACGTTGAGATGATAGCCGAACGGCGTTGACACATTCGTCGTTTCCGTCGTCATCACAATGTCGTTGGTGTAGACACGGGGTGACCATTGCTGAGAGCCGGCCTTGTTCTGGCTCGTAATGGCCGACCCGGGCCGTGGCGCATACAAGTAAGCATACGCTGCTACGACGACAATTATTATCAATATCGCCGCCGCCCATTTTTTCTTGCTTTGTTCATTTTCCATAGTTCACCTTTCATTTTTCTGGCATGTGAATGTGGGTGTCCCTGACGATGATAGCTCCAGCAGAACTACCCTCCACCACGAGTTTAGTTAGTCCGCCATCCTCCAGTAATTCGGCGTCCAGCATGGCTTGCCATGCCTTTTGGCCCTCGGGCGTGCTTACTTGCACCTTTATTTTATCGGCACGAAGCAGGTCGGCTTCAGTTTTTGCCATACGTGCGTCGTTTTCGAATTTGGCCTGGGCGGCCTTGCTCATGGTTGTAAGTATGTCATCCGACAGCTTAAAGTCAATTGTTGGGAGATACGGCTTGAAGCCAAAAAACTCTCCTTTGAGCTTACCATTTTTATCAGGCGAACCCGGCACAACTCTGCCATTGATGATGTGATCTTCCAATAGGGCCGTGATTTTGTCTGCCGAAGTGACCAATTCCATCGCTGTGAGTCTGTGGTGAGTGACGATGTGTTGGACCACTCTGTATGGCAGGTTACCCATGTCTTCTTTGATCTTGTCGAAACCGCCGACTTGGGTGTATCTATCCATACGATCATTGTCAGGTATAGCCGGAATCGTCAGGGTGCCTTCCACTGAGAAGGATTTCGTCACCCTGTCGTCTTTGAATTCCTCCACCGTCATTATTTTCATCGGGAATACCAGAGACTTCAGCCTGATATCCACACGGACGACCTCGACATAGAACGGAGGATATGGTGCCAATATCGTCATACCACTTACGGTCTTTGTCTTTCCGTCATTGTCCTTGACGAATTGGTCGGCCACCTTAAGGGCACCGACCTCTTCACTCGGTTTGAACTTGGCCCAACCAGCCGGTATGGCCAAAATGGCCAGAACGGTCACTATTCCCCCGGCTATGCCAAGCTTAGGCCCACTTACGAGCAGTATTATGCCGATAGCCAGGGCGACTGTTATGCCGAAGGAGACTTTTCTGGTCTCCTCGGTTTGTGTTATACCATCAATCAGTTTCATGTTTTCCTTTCGATTTCCCTAACCAATAGGGAAGTCACGTTGTTCATTTGTTTTATTTCAATGCGATACCCTTGCGGATACCGGCGTAGCTCAACAGGAGCGACGCAGCTAAAGTTTTGACGCCACCTTACCATATTAAGATATGAAAGTCAATATCTGTCAAATATAAAAATCTCCAACATTCCTTGCGGTTTGTTGGAGAATGACACAGTCTCGTTTATTGTTGGTGCTGGTAAACCACGCCCGAATTCGGGGCTTTTAGTGCCGCTATTTCCGGAGGTAATGCAGTAGGCGTGTTGTTAATGGTTGTGTATGTCGGCTGGCCTCCTTTCGAAGGTTTAGATGCCGTAAGCCACTTGCCACATGCGACAATAACCAATATAGCCGACACTGCCATGATTATCATCCCGTAAGACGTTCCAGAGTTCCTTGTCACTGACTCAGGTTTCGCTCTTTCAGTCCGCTTGGTTCGAACGATCATTCGAATCGTGCGGATGAACAGTGCCATGAACCATCTTGTCTCCGATTTTTTCGGATCAACCACGGCTGGTTCCGGCCGTTTCCTGACTTCGGTCAAGATCCTCTGCAGGACCTGACCGTGTTTATGCAATATGTCGCCATGTCCACACAGATCACTGGCATGCGCTTGGAATATCCGCTCATTTTCCTTCTGATGCGCAGCGATTTCTCCGGCAAGGTTGCCGAAGGAACTTGCAAGGGCGGCATGGCTAGCATTGAAGGCTTTTCGCGTTGCCTGGCTATGACGCCAGACTTTATTCAACCTCCATCGCGTATTCCACAACTTCTTCCACATGAATACGACCGCCATTCGCCATAGCCCCGATCTGTATCGGTTTTCGGTGCTTTTTTTGACCATGGTCAGGACTTTTTCCAAGGTCATTTGCATCTCGCTCACTTGCGCGAGCGTTCTGGCAATCAGGGCTCGATTGACTGTGTCGGTCTGATTTTTAGCTGGTTGTGCCAGCTCCTCGAGAGCTGATTTGATCATACCCGCGAGCTTTGACTGGAACGCCTCATTCATCCGTTCGATCTTTTCCACTGCCATTTTCACGGATAATTCAGCCGCATCCGCGATGGACTTGGCCAATGCAGCATCTTGCGGTTGCTGCGGAGCTAGTTTGAGCTTGGCGAATATCGCCGTTATCTTTTTGCCCAACGTCGCGTCATTTCGGTTAAGCCTACGTTGGATTTCACGCATAAGCACGGTTAATTGACCTAAGATTTGACCCTGTTGGATCAGAATCTCATTCCGTTTCGACATAGCCTCGATCGTTTCCAATGCTCGTTCTATCTGCTCCCGTTGGTTACCAATGATCTCGAATTTGGAGAGCGACACCTCGACCTTCTTGAGCAACTCTTCGATTCGAGCTTGGTCATGGGGCGTCATTTGAGGCGGCGAATTCCCAGGTGGATTATTACCCACATTTACGGTAATTACTGCTCCCACGGCTGGACCTTGCACTGGCGCCGTTGGCGCAGGTGCAGGGACAGAAGCGACTCCAACTCTCGGTGCTTCTATCTGTTTGGGAGTTTCAGCGGGAGGTTTCTCCCCGCGCTTCTCGGCCATGATGGCCGCGATATCTGCGTCAGTGAGGATGAACTTTATCTGCGCCTTGTCACTGCCTATGAGGAACGAGCCGTTCCGCGCTTGAACCGTGCAGATATATGAGTCTGCCTTGATTCCTATCGGTTCACCTCGATACTTCCTGACCTCGAGCGAAGACAAGCGGACTTCAATTTCTTCACCGCTCGCCGTGTTTACCTCGATTCTTTGTTCCGGGAATATGAGCGCGCTTGCGCTCTCCATCCATATGAGGTAATGCAAATCTCCGTTACCCTTTATGGGCTTAAGGAAGATAGCGCCGTCTTTGTAGCGTATCTCCGGTTTCGGTAAATTATTCATGAATTAACTCTTTCTCTTTGTTGTCGGTTTTTAGTTGTTAAGGTGCCGCGGCTTTTTAGGGTCGCCAGTCACCAGTTAGTTTGCTCGGACTATATGTTATTTTCCACAAAAAGTCAATGGTGCCGGGGAGAGGACTCGAACCTCCAAGGATTGCTCCGCGTGGTCCTAAGCCACGTGCGTCTACCAATTTCGCCACCCCGGCAGGGGAAGTGACCGCTATAGAATCTAACACAATATCAGATGGAATTCGAACCCTCTATCAATTGCGGCGCCCCGGAGTAATTCGGTGGTGGAAGAGGTGGAGGAGGCGGATTGGAGTCATTTGTTCCAGATGATGAATCGCCGGAACCTGATCCGGAACCTGTCTGGCCATTTGATGAATCTCCGGAGCCGGATCCTGAACCAGTCTGACCGTTGGATGAATTATCTTGGCCGCTAGATGATCCGCCTTGATCTGTAGGCGAAATATTTTGGCCGGCGGGCGGAGGTAGCGGAGGAGGTGGCGATGATGGCGGTGGAGGCGGCGTATCGATGATGGCTATCGCCTGGTCCGCTTCCTGTATAGCCGCGTCCACTGCCACTTGGTCTTTAGCTATCTCTTCCGGGGTAAGGCCGGAATTGTCCGGCGTCAAATTATCTATAATCAATTTCAATTCAGAGATGTATTGCTCAACATCATTGGCGTACTGTTGTACGGAGGCGTCCGAACTCTGGCTTGGTCCATTTTGATTCACATCTTGGACGAGAGCCTTCCAATCATTCAAAGTCGTGGTTATCTCCGCTCGCATGGTGTCTATATGAGCCTGAACATTTGGATCGGTCTTTATGATGATCTCCGGATTGGCGGTTGTTGGATTGGAGAAGAGGACATCGGTCTTATCAGTAACAGCTTCATTGTCGGCGACATAGGCGTTCTTTATATATGCCGCAGGTATGAATGTACCGCCGGACCCTCTAGTGAATATTCCCGCAGGTGAATTGGCCGACGGACTTGAATTGGTCGTATCAGTTGCCGGTGCTTTTGCCGCTATTTGCGCGCTGATGTCGGCATTCTTTGTATTCTCTGAATGGAATAAATAATATCCTCCACTGGCTATGGCTATGAGAGGCACTCCGATGCCGATGACCCACACGAGAGCAATAACGTTCTTCTTCATGTACTTATTATACCTTATGATCTGTGCGCCGTTTAGACTAATACTTTGTGCTGTTTTTTGGTTAAAGTTCGAACTTTTTTCTCCGAAAATCCAGCACCATAATTTCTTTTTTGATTGCGTCTCGCTCTGCTCGTCGCTGGGAGAGGGCGGACGGAAGCCTGGGGGTTTGGGGGAAAGGATTCCGTCCGCCCTCACTATTTGTTTTTGGCCGCCGCCGCGCCATTTTTTCGCGCGGGTATTGGGGAAGAAAGAAATTCAGAAATCCTTGCGGCTCAAATCCACCATTTGATCCGCAAGAAGTTTTGCCATCTGAGCCGCAAGATTCAGCGTACAAAAATATATTTAACCCAATGTGAACCATCTGTGCGATTCAATCTTCCTTGCTGGACTAATTTTGAAAGATATCTGGTCGCAGTAGCGTCGGAGCAATGTAAGAGTTCTTGAGCTTGTTCGTTAGTGATAAATCCTTTCTTTTGTGCCAAGAACATTACTTTGTCTAACTTCTTCTGTCGGTTTGAACCAAGCTTGGCATTCGCTTTAGCTAGGAGTGCGCGAATGAAGCTGGTCTGGTTCTGTTGCGCCGACGATTGCGGCTGTTGAGCAGGCGGAGTTGGTGGCGTCGGCGGCGCTGACACAGGTGCGGATTGTGTTGGAGATGATTGAACTGGTTTAGAAATCGGTTGATCGTCAATCAGAGTTTCTGGCTCATTTGGGGCAGAAATTGGCCCTTCCGGCTCGTCGCTTTCAGACTGATTTATAGGTGGATTTTGATCTTCAACGAGCGCCGAGCTATCATCGTTTATAGGCGATTCTGGGGCCGTAGGGGGCGTATTGGCGGGGTCAGAACCTGTTGATTGGTCAGAAACTGGCTCAACGGGAGCAGGAGCTGATTCTACTGAATCCGTTGGCGGTGTCGGAGTTGCTACATCTTGTGTCTGATCATCATTTTGCATGATTGATATTTTAACATTAACTTGGCATATTCATAGTTCAAACAGCTTCATCAAGGATTTTAACGAGTGATTCCTCCCAGCCGAAACAGGTTTCTTTGCCTATCAAATTCTCAAAAACTTTTATACAAGAGGGGTCTAATCTGGCATACTCCTTGAGTACCTCAACAACTTCTTCTATAAATCCGCCTACAGTGCCGTTGGAATCATCAACTCCTCCTCGGCAAAGTTTTTCATCCAAGCGCAAAATCGTGTCAATAAGTAATTTTGCTGTCTGCTTCCCAACAGGCAGATCAGAAACTATTTTGGAAAGTCTGTTGCATCCTTCATCCAAAGAATTCTGATAAGCAAACCATGTGCGAGAGGGGCCGTTATAAGGTTTTATATACCCCATTGCTCCGGTAATAGAATTTTTAACTGAAGACAAATCATCTTTAGTCAACTCACCTAAATTCTCACTACATTCCGGTCCGGTAACTTTTTCCTTATCTTCAGAAGTTAATTTCTTACCATTCATCACTGCATGAATGGCTAATGCTACCAAATGCTTGCAGAGTTCATCGTTTTGACCAACATAGCAATCGCAATTTCCGTAATCAAATCTGCGAGCTTCTCCCGAAACATTGTATGGTTTACTGCCGATGACAATAGCCGAATAACTTCTGATACCTTTCTTGAATTTTGTGACTTTTCCGCCTTCATACAAGTCCACTGCTCTTTCAAAAGTTTGTGGATCAGTGGCAAATTTTATTTTTTCTAAAGTGTAAGATGGGGGCATAAAATATGTGTGCATCTTTCCATAAACTATTTCTTTTTCTTCTTTGAGGAAAGTCGTTTTTGTTTCGCGCTCTCGATCACTTTCAGCGCCACCTCGTCAAAACCAACATCCTGTTTTGCTTCTATCTGTTTATATTCCTCGAATTTCTTCTCCGCGATTTCTTTCATCAATTCATGGGAGATTTTTCCTGCGTCTTGCAAGATATTCCTGTCGTTGATCGTCAAAAATCCATGCAGTTTTTCTATCCAATCTTTCATGGTCATTGGTACTCGGCGACGAGCTTGTTCGGTGGCAAATATTAGATACTGTTCAACCAAAGCGTTGAGTTGAGTTAATTCTTCTTTGTTATAATAATTTTTCGCGATTAACACTTCTTCTTTTGTCGGCTTGGCGCCTCTCCAATTGGTCAGTCCAAGATTCTTTTTACCGCTGTCGATTCTCTCAACAACAATTTCTGCCGCCGTATTTCCTGTGACGGCATAGTGAACCTTGTTCTGCACTGTTTTGAAAAACAACAGACTCTGATCATTGGTTGGGTCATAGTCTGCGCTTGTGGCGTATATGTCGGTGATTTTTCTGTAGAATCTCTTTTCACTGCTACGGATATCGGCGATGCGGCGAGATAATTCCTCAAAATAGTCGAATGGTAAGTCTGGATTTTTCAATCGTTCATCATCGAGCACAAAACCTTTGATGATATATTCGTGGAGCTGAGCTGTTGCCCACTGACGAAAAGCAGTGGCGATAGAGCTTTTGACGCGGTATCCGACGGATATAATCATGTCGAGATTATAATGTTCAACGCCTCTACTAACGGCTCTACTGCCTTCTTTTTGAACTGTAAAGAAATTCTTTACAGTTGAATTTTCCAACAATTCTCCCTCTTCTATGACATTATTTATATGCTGGCCTATATTCTGCTTTGAGGTTTGGAACAAATCTGCCAAGGCGTTTTGTGTCAGCCACACAGTATTACCATCAAATCGAACATCGATTTTGACTTTTCCGTTTTGGTCTTTATATATGACGATTTGAGAGTTGGGGGTTTTCATCATTTATAATTATACCATCGAAAAAAATTCTCGGCAGTTTCCAAGCGCGAAAAAATGTGTCCGAGTCGTAATTTTATGCACAGGTTATGGACAAAAACAATTTCCACCGCGCTTGCATACAAAAACTCCTCGGTTGAGAATATAATTCAACTAAGCAATCCGTTATTCTTCTTGGAAACTCTAAAGTGCATACCCGATCACCTCTAACCCTATATTTGGTTGACCTCCATTATTAAAGGTAACTGTGTTACCCCAATCAAAAGTACCAGATGAAGAAAGAGGAAGGAGAAGTTGGCCGCCTCCGTATACTCCGTTTAAGTTCGCTGATCCCATACCTGCGACCATTATATAGGAAGTTTGATTAGATGACGCTCTCACCGTCATATATTTGTTACCGCCTGTTGCATACAAGAAGACGGCTCTCGCTGAGGATGGTACTCCTGCCGCAGAAAGTGTAGCTTGAGTAATGGTGTGATAGGTAGAGTCATTAGAATATTGGATCGGAACCACTTGTATTGGTGTAGAAAGCGCAACGATATTAGTAGGCCAAGTGGCATATCCTATCAATTGAACCCCAGTAGTCGGAAAGCCAGCGCCGGATGTATGATACACATTGCCATAATCGAAAGTGCCAGAGGAAGAGAGAGGTACATTGACTTGTGTTGTACCAGCGGGACACGTAAGAGAAAACGGGCTTCCAGAATAAGATCTGAATGACATGCTCATATTGGAGCAAGTTACAGACAAAATAACAGTGTTCGCCGAAGCCGGCACACCTGCAGCAGATAATGTAACTTGAGTAATGGTGTGATAGGTAGAGTCATCAACAATTGTTATCGGTATCAGCGGTATTGCTAATGCTAAAAGGCTTGTATTGTTCACCGCACTACTTCCACCGGTCGCCACAGTTCCCCATCCCACCGTTCCATTCGTATCTTGAGCAGTCAACACATCTCCGATTTGTGGACTGCCGCTTGCCACAATCAAATTGCCCGTAATGCCAAGATTATCAAACAAAGCGCCGCCAATAACATCAAGAGCGGGAATGTTGGTAGTAAGTTCGGTGCTGGTGCCAAAAGAAACTGGTCCCATTTTGTACTGCCACGAGCTTCCTACATTGATCGGCGCGGGGACATTGCAATTCGGCGGCGTGCAGTTGGTGCCAGCAGGATAACCTGTACCGGGTGGTGACCATGTTTGCGCAAAAGCTGATAATGCGGTAGCTCCAAGAAAGAATCCTGCAACTACGAGCGAGAATGAGATAATTTGTTTTTTCATATTAGTGTTAATTAAATAATAAAATTATTGTTCGCTTAACTGACTCGTGACGTTTTGTCTATCGGCTACAGACGCTGGCTTTGATTTAGAGAGCGAGGTGATGACGCTGTTGATCTGTTGTTGGGTAGCTGGCTTGGCATTTTGCAATACCTTGACCACCTGATCGACCATTTGCTTTTGTAAGCTCGGCTGATTAGCGGTAATAGAAGATGATGGGGATTTAGGAGATAAGTAGAACCAAAGAAAGATAGCGAGGACGACACAGACGGCGGCACATAGCACAATAATCAAATTTCTATCGCGAATCTTTGAAAGGGTTTCACTTTTCGTCTGGATATTTCCAGACACGTTTTGAATATCCATATTTGTTGATTGTGTTTTTCTTTTTTCTAATAATTTCCTAGTGTTGAGAAACACAAAGCCCACCACTAGGAAGGCCCGAAGGCCTCTATAAAAGTTTCCCTGTATAACGCAATCAACGCCCTAATGATGGGTTCTCTATGTTGATTGCGGTTTTTTCGCCATGCCGCCGAAGCGGTTTAGGCTACTTCTAACTTATTCAGTTGTGAGCTAACTATACCATGAAATCTTCCATTTTCTGCATTTCCTTCTCCGTTTTTTCCCGATTTTCAGTTTTCCGAGAATTTGTGCGCCCAGTAGGGATCGAACCTACGACCTTATCCTTAAGAGGGATCTGCTCTACCAGCTGAGCTATGGGCGCCTATACACTCGCTGACCTAATCTACTAGATTTCGCTCACTCTTGCAAACCCGCAATACCTGTGCAATAATGCTCCCCATGGTAAATCGAATGCGCGCAACGCGGTCTCACCGCAACAATAGACGCTCTCATCACGCACTAGATGCGGCGAGGGTTTCGAAGTGCGGCAATTGCGGAGCTGCGCACAAGAGCCATGCTATCTGCATGTCATGCGGATGGTACAATGGCCGCAAGGTCTTGGATTTGGCCGCAAAGGCGTCCGCCAAAGCCGAGAGAGCAAAGAAGGCCGCGGCGAAGAAGTAGTTCGGTTTATCGTTCGTAGTTCTTTATTAGTTTTAAGAGACAGGAGATAAGAGATAAGAATAAATTCTTAAATCGTATCTCGTATCTCGTACTTCTTTCATTAAATTGCTCTTTCATCATCATGGCCAATAGGCACCTATCAAGATCAGTCGTCTTGCAATCTCTATTCGAGTGGGATTTTCGTGGCCAACATAATAGGGAATCAAAAAGTATTGTAGCCAGGGATGCGAAGGAATTCGCCCCAGGCGTTTCCGACGTTTCTTTCATGGAAGAGCTCATGAAAGGGATTTTGGGCAAGAAGAAAGAACTAGATGACATCATAACCAAAGCCGCACCGGAGTGGCCCATAGATAAGATTTCGCCTATCGATCGCAATGTATTGCGCATAGGACTTTATGAGCTTCTATTTTCTGACAGGGAAGAAGTACCGGCCAAAGTTGCCATCAATGAAGCTATAGAATTGGCCAAGACTTTCGGTGGAGACACTAGCGGAAGGTTCGTCAACGGCGTTCTGGGGGCGGTCTACAAGGAGCTGGGCGAGCCCGGCAAAGACGCATTGCCGGTCAAAAAGAAAAAAACGGAAGTCGCCTATGAAGATATGCCGATTCAGCATCTTGGCGGCGCAGTAGTTTATGCTCGCGATGGCGCGGATGTCTATATGGCGTTCGTGCATGACATATTCGGGCACTGGACTCTTTCAAAGGGAAAGCTCGAGGGGAATGAGGATGTCAAAGACGGCACAGTCAGAGAGATTAAGGAAGAGATGGGAATTGACATTAGCATCGTGGCCGATTTGTCGGAAAATGAATATATAGCTAACGATCCGACCATTGGCAAGATTCGCAAACAGGTGCACTATTTCTTGGCTGAATCCAAGTTTGGACCGCTTACGCGTGGCCCTAGCGGAGGATTGGATGATGCAAAATGGTTCAAGATGGCGGATATTCTGGAATTGAATTTCTATAATGATATTTTGCCTATAGTGGCAAAGGCCGTAACGATAGTCAGCGAGGAAAAATAATTCGTAGCATTCGTATATTTGTATGTATTCGTAGATTCGCATTACTTCAATGAAAATAGACTTCGACAAATTAGCGGAGAAATTAAATGTGTCTTTCAGCGACATATCGCTTTTGCGCACAGCTTGTACACACCGCTCTTATTTGAATGAAAATCGCGGCGCAGGCATGGAGCACAATGAGCGTTTGGAATTCCTCGGCGATGCAGTTCTTGAGTTGGTTGTAACGAGTTTTCTTTTTAGGAAATATCCATCCAAGGCCGAAGGTGAATTAACCGCCTTTCGTTCTTCTATCGTCAATACCGTTTCACTTTCTAAAGTTGGCGAAAAGATCGGTCTGAATGATTTTATGCTCCTTTCCAAAGGCGAGACCAAAGATACTGGCCGAGCCCGTGGGATCATCTTGGCCAATGCAGTCGAGGCCGTCATTGGTGCCATTTACATGGATGGTGGATACAATCCTGCGGCCAATTTTATTTCAGAGCACATTCTTTACACCATAGATATAGAAGAGATAGTCAAAAACAAGACCTGGATAGACGCAAAGAGCCGCTTCCAGGAGAAGGCCCAAGAAAAATCTGGTTTGACCCCTACGTATAAGACTTTGAAAGAAATTGGGCCTGATCATGACAAGCAATTTACCTTGGGAGTTTTCATAGGGGATGTACAGATTGCTTCGGGCACAGGTTTGTCGAAGCAAGAGGCAGAGCAGAAAGCGGCGGAGAAGGCGCTAGAGGTCAAGGGGTGGTGATTTAGGATAAAAAAATCCCGGCGCATTTATCATGCACTGGGATGTGAAGTTAGAAGATACTATTTAGAAACGTGGTTCTCAAGCGGCACTGGGTATTTGCCGTTGAAGCAGGCCAAGCAATGGCCCCTATTACCCAATACTTTCATCAGGCCATTTTCCGATAGATACCCAAGTGAATCCAGTCCGAGCTTGGAAGCTATTTCCTCGACGCTGCGTCCCGTTGCAGCCAGTTTCGTAGGGTCAGGGAAGTCTATGCCGTAATAGCACGGATGTCTGTGAGGAGGACAAGCGATCAACAGGTGAATTTTCTTTGCCCCGGCTCTTCGGATGAATTCAATGCGTTTATGGCTAGTCGTTCCCCTGACTATGGAGTCGTCGATGACCAATACGCGTTTACCCTCGACCAATTCCCTGATCAGATTGAGTTTGCAGTCGGCGATCATCTCACGCCGGCTTTGAGCTGGATTGATGAAGCTTCTGCCTACGTAGTGATTCCTCGTAAAGGCCAGATGGACTGGGATGTTTCTAACCGAACCATATCCCATAGCCATGATAGTTCCACCGTCAGGTATTGGCACGACGATATCCGCCTCCACCGGATGTTCTTCGGCCAACATTTGCCCCAAAGCAAATCGCGTCTTGTAGACGCTCTCGCCATCCATGACGCTGTCTGGTCTGGCGAAATAGATGCGCTCAAAGGCGCACAAGCTTCTCGCTGGATCACCTGTGGGTTTTCCGACGAGACGAAAACTATCATGACCACCATTATTCATGCTGGCGATCTCGCCGGGTTCCACCTCTCTTTCGAAATGTGCCCCAACAAAATCGAATGCGCATGTTTCGCTAGAAATTACGCTACCGCCACCTAAGGTCCCGATGGATAACGGTCTGAATCCATGAGGATCTCTGACGGCAAAGAGTTTATCTGCCGTCATGATGACCAACGAATATGCTCCACGGACCTTGGCCATCATATTTTCAATGGCTATTTCCAAGGGCGCATCATCCTGGGCCAGAAGGTGCAACATTACCTCGCTATCTGTTGTAGTTTGAAATAAGGCGCCACGATCTTCAAGCTCACGTCGAAGGGATAGCGCGTTCGTCAGATTGCCGTTATGAGCGAGAGCAACTTCTCCATGCCTGCAACTGATCTGCAATGGTTGTGCGTTCCGTAACTCAGAGTGGCCTGTAGTGGAATACCTGACATGACCAATGGCCATTGAACCAAATAGACCAACAAAAGCATTCTCATCGAATACTTGCGACACAAGACCCATGCCTTTGTGTCCATAAAAACGCTTTCCGTCAGTGCTGATGACACCGCAGCTTTCTTCTCCTCTGTGTTGCAGGAGCCAAAGTCCTCCGCTTACACAGCGCGCAGCATCATGAACGTTTATCACGCCGAAAATGCCGCAGTAATGCTTGGGATATGTTCTCATAGTTAATACCTTTTTTTGAATGTTCGAAACGTTGTTTAAGTCTACTATACAAGGTTATATGGAATAAATGAAGTGTTTTCCATGGCATAAAAATGCTAAAATAACCCTATGCATCTCAAATCACTGGAGATATCCGGTTTCAAGTCTTTCGCCAAGAAAGCCTCGCTGAACTTTACTTCCGCCATAACTGGCATCGTAGGGCCGAACGGCTCTGGGAAATGCGTTGACGGAGCTACTCTAATCCAGCTTGAAGACGGTTCCACGATGCCAATAAGAGAGCTATTCGATCATTCTTTTGATAGAGCCAGAGCCGTACATGCTTTCGATGACGGAATATCTGTCTTGGACACGGATGTTTCATTCATGGCGGCATCGCTCAACCTGAACACCTTGAAAACTGAATGGCGCCCTATCACCGCTTTTATTAGAAGGACATCTCCTGAATGTATGCTTGAAATTGTGACTCGTTCCGGCAGAACTATCACCGCTACCCCTTATCATCCGTTATTCGTTTGTGAGGATGGTGAGGTAAAGGCTGTCCGCGCAGATGAGATACGGACAGGTTTGCGCATAGCCGCTCCCAGATCCCTTCCCGTAGAAGGTAGGTTGCAGAGGATATCCATGTTAGAGGTTGCTTCCGCCTTTAGTCCGGAAGATAGCGTATATATTCCATATGACGCGGTATTGGAAGAGATCATGGATGTCAGGATGTTGGAGAAAAGTCTCCAGACGACAGCATCATTGGCTAGAGCTTGCGGAGTGGATGAAGATATATTCGGCAGAGTGCGCATGGAACAATCATTACCTGTTTCATATTTGCCGGCTCTGTGTGGTCCGCGTATACACGGATTCTCCAAAAGGACTCTCAAATCTCGCACTACCGGCACGATGAATGTTCCTGAATATGTCGATGAAGAATTGGCTCGATTCATGGGATATATGATAGCCGAAGGCAGGACTTCGAACGTCGGCCAAGTCTGGTATGTAAATGACGACCCGGCTTCGATCAAGGATTTCGTCGAATGCGCTAGACATTGTTTCGGCCTTGAAGCCAAAATATTTTCGTACAAAGGAGAGACCAAGGACGTCATCATTTTCTCTATAACTCTAGCCAGAATAATGGAGAAGATATTTGGGATGACCATAGAGGGGCCATCCAGGACCAAGAAGGTTCCACTGCAGATATTTCGTTCCAGGAATAATATAGTCGCGGCTTTTCTAGGTGCTTTGTATGATGGAGATGGACATTTTCACTATCAAGAAGGTTTGAAACATGGAATGTACATAGAATATTGTTCGGCCAGCGAAGAATTGGCCAGAGGAGTGTCGACATTGTTGTTGCGATTGGGTGTACTGACCAATATAAAGATGAAAGAGAAATACGCCTCGAACACGGAGAAAAAGACCAAGAGACCTTACTGGTCGGTCTATGTCTACGGAGAGGATAATATAAGACGGTTCACGGAACAGGTGCGTCCGGTAGGAAGAAAATCAGTTGTAGTAGATAAAATGCGTCAGACGCGAAAGCTCTCGCCTAATCCCAATCATGATTTGGTGCCCGGGGTTATCGATCTTCTTCATGACGTCATCGAAGATGCCGGTATTAGCATCAAAAAAGTTCGCAAAGAGATACCTCTGTTGGCGGCTTATTATGAGAAACGATGTTTGCCGAGTCGGCCGGGAATGATCCGCGTACTGGATTATCTGAAAAAATGCGGTGCTCCTCGCTCTCAAACTTTACAAAATTTTGCAGACTCGGACATACTTTGGGATGAGATAATTTCAGTAAAAGAGAAAGCGCCCTGCGATTTCGTCTACGACCTCACTATAGACAAAGACCACAATTTTGTCGCTAACAACATATTCGCCCATAACAGTAATACTGCCGAGGCTTTTCGTTTTGTCCTAGGCGAGCAATCCATCAAGTCTCTGCGTGGCAAGAGGGGGGAAGACATGATATGGAACGGCGGCGGCGATTCTTCGGCTGCCGGAGGAGGTTCGTCTGCCGGCGGAAGCCGAGCCAACCGCGCTAGTGTAAAGCTCACTTTCGACAATACCGCCGTGCCGGCCGGTAAGCAGGGCAAGATGTTCCCGGACATAGACTTTGATGAGGTCACTCTCGAGCGCGTTGTCCATCGCGACAATAGCAATGAATACTTATTGAATGGCACACAGGTTCGCCTTAAGGATATCGTCGAGACTCTGGCCAGCGCTCACATCGGCGCCAGCGGCCATCACATCATTTCCCAAGGCGAAGCCGATCGCATCCTCTCCGCTTCCATCCGCGAGCGTCGTGAGATGATAGAAGACGCACTCGGCTTGAAGGTCTATCAATGGAAGAAGCTAGAGAGCATACGCAAGCTCGAGAAGACGGAGGAGAATATGAAGCAAGTTGAGTCACTCCGCCGTGAGATTGCGCCGCATTTACGTTTCCTGAAGAAGCAAGTGGAAAAAGTTGAGAAGGCCGAAGAGATGCGCAAAGATCTCATTGCCATATACAAAGAATATTTTGCTCATGAGGAATCATATTTGAAAGCAGAGAAAGAAAGGTTGGCCGGCGAAATTTCTGGGCCAAAAAAAGAACTGGCTGAATTGGATAGAAATCTGGAGAAGGCCAAAGAAATCCTAACCGCTTCGAAGAATAAGGATAAGAAGAGCGATGAAGTTATCGCACTTGAAGGAAAGCTGGCTTCTATTCGCGGCGAAAAAGATTCTATAACTCGTGAGCTAGGTAGACTAGAAGGCGAGATAGGTGCGAACAATCGCGCCATCGACAAAGAGCGCGAGAAGAGCAAGAAGGAAGAATTCAAGACAGTCTATTTGAAAGACGTTGAAGGATTGGCGGCAGACTTGGAATCATTGGCATCAGGAGAATCTTGGGATCGGATCGGAACCGTCGAAGCGGCCAAGAAGCTCTTCAATCAAGCTGTCCAATCATTGCGAAGCTTTATCGCCAAACATCGTTCTTCTACTGACTCTGAATTTATAGCTGAAGCTGAAAAAGAGATAGTTGGTTTGTCTAAACAAAAGAGTGAATTTGAGACGAAACTGAAGGCTTGTGTAGCAGAAGAAGAGAAGCTCAAGCGCAATTACGATGATTTGAAGAAAACTATTGAAAAGGAGAAAGATACCAACCGTGACGCAGAGAAGGATGTCTTCAAGATCATAGCTAGGCAGAATGAGGTTAGGCATATTGTTAATGATTTGAATACAAAGTTGACCGCTTTGGCCCACGAAGAAGAGAATTTCAAAAGAGATCTAGGTGAAGCTGGAATAATTGCCGGTAGGGAAGCAACGGAATACGGTCAAATGATCAATGATGCAATGATCAATGATCAAAAGGCGCAACGTGCCTCACAAGATGACCGTAGTCATAAGATAGAAAAACTCAAGATTCGCCTCGAAGATTCCGGCGGCGCCGGTGGAGCGGAAGTGATGAAGGAATATAAAGAGACCGAGGAGCGCGACGTGTTTCTAGCCAAGGAATTGGAGGACCTAGAAAAAGCCGGAGAAGAATTGCGCAAGCTCATAACGGAGTTGGACGTACGAATAGATGTGGAGTTCAAGAGCGGTATATTGAAGATCAACGCCGAATTCCAGAAATATTTCTCGCTGATGTTCGGCGGAGGCAAGGCCGAGCTCACGGTGGTCAAAGAGCCGAAGCGCAGGAAAAAATCAGACATGGAAGATCTTGGAAATGCATTGTCAGACGATATAGATAATTCGAATATACGAATGAATTCGGATGTTACGAATGAAGACGACGGCCCGGAAGGTCTAGAGGTCAATGTCAGTTTGCCCAGGAAGAAAGTAAAAGGCCTCATGATGCTATCAGGTGGTGAACGCGCCCTTACTTCCATAGCTCTCCTCTTTGCGGTGTCGCAAGTCAATCCGCCGCCTTTCATTATCCTAGACGAGACTGACGCCGCTCTCGATGAAGCCAATTCGCGCAAGTATGGAGATATGATTGAGGATCTTTCCAAAAATTCACAGCTCATACTCATTACTCATAATCGCGAAACTATGTCGCGAGCAGGTGTTCTATACGGAGTGACCATGAGCGCCGACGGCGCCTCAAAGCTTCTCTCTATAGCTTTTGAAGAAGCGGTTAAAGTGGCGAAATAAGAAAAAAGCCTAAAACTCTTTACATTTTCAGTTTTTCGGTCTATATTTATTTTATGGACCATCTCACGAAGCAACAACTAGTACTATTGGCCCTCTTGGTCTCATTCATGACATCGCTAGCAACCGGCATTGTCACGGTTTCCCTCATGGATCAAGCTCCGCAAGGCGTCACCCGTACCGTCAGCCAAGTCATAGAGAAGACTATACAACAGGTTTCAGCTCCGCAGAGCGCCTCGGTCGGCACGGTCACTTTGGCTGTGGATGATCAGTTGGCCAATGCTGTTGCCAGTGTTTCACTGGGAGTGGTGAAAATAGAGGATGTTCGTTCAAATACGATGATCGGCCTCGGCCTGATTGTTTCTAAAGACGGCATGATCATGACGGATAAATCTATAGCCAATCAATTTTCCAATTACACAGCTATTCTTTCAGACGGTACATCAGTACCGATGAATATCATTCAAAATCAGGCCGTCAATAATCAGACTAACAATAGCGATGTCGCATTCTTCAGTGCTGCACCTGTAGTTGGATCGTCAGTCACATTCACTCCAATCGCTTCTACCGCTTCATTTACCCTCGGCCAGAGCGTCTTCTCTCT
The DNA here is from genome assembly GCA_963851055.1 of uncultured bacterium. Taxonomy (GTDB): domain Bacteria; phylum Patescibacteriota; class Minisyncoccia; order Phycocordibacterales; family PALSA-1337; genus C7867-002. The sequence continues at coordinate 92,887 of CAWKMY010000004.1, forward strand.
AGCCGGTACTTCTACCAGTATCCTCGGCCAAGGAGTCATAACAGATATGGTAGCTTCATCTTCGCCGATAGGCACTTCAATTCAGGCCATCAAGACTTCCTTGGGTGGCCCCCTCTTCGACATACAAGGTAATATTATAGGCTTTAGAACGTCTTCTCTGTCCGACGGTTATTTCGAGCCCATTGCACCGCTTCTGTCGGCTATCCCCGTAGTAAAGTAGTGTGATATTATTTAACTATGCCTCCACTAGCAAAACTCACGACCAAAGCCCGCGAAGCAGTGCGCAAAGCCCACGAGCTGGCCATAGAGCGCGGCCAGAACCACGTAAATCCGGTGCATCTTCTGTGCGCTCTCATCCTTCAGGAAGAGAGCATGGTCGCTTCCATATTGGATAAAATGGATGTGGACACGCCAGTCCTTTCAGACATCGTTCTAGAGCATATAGAGAGCCCTGAAGGCTCCAATGTCCTTTCTCCTTCATATCAGATATACCTGACTCCAGACTTGGCCCAGATCCTGGACAACTCTCTGCGCGTGGCCAACATATTCAAGGACGAATTCATATCCACCGAGCATATGTTCCTATCCATATTCGACGTGCCATGCGTGGCTCGCGACATTCTGGCCAAGTTCAAGATAGAGCGTGAGGCAGTGGTCAAGATTATAGAAGAGCTCAAAGCCAACCCACCTTCCCGCGACAGCCAGCCCAAGAAATTCCGCACTCTCTACAAATACGCCCGCAATCTAACTGCTATGGCTCATGAGAACAAACTTGATCCGGTCATAGGCCGCGATGCCGAGATTATGCGCATCATACAGATATTGTCGCGCCGCACCAAGAATAATCCTATTCTCATAGGCGAGGCCGGCGTCGGCAAAACCGCTATCGTCGAAGGTTTGGCTTTGCGCATAGCCCAAGGCGATGTTCCGGAATCATTGAAGGGCAAGGAGCTAGTGTCGCTCGACCTGGGTTCGCTCATTGCTGGAACGAAGTATCGCGGCGAATTCGAAGAGCGTCTCAAGAATATATTGAAAGAAATAGAGCGCTCTGACGGCAAGATCATCCTCTTTATTGACGAGATTCACACATTGGTCGGCGCAGGCGCCAGCGAAGGCTCCATGGACGCTTCCAATATGTTGAAGCCTGTCCTCGCTCGCGGCGAGATTCGCGCCATTGGTGCCACTACTCTCAAGGAGTATCAGAAATACATAGAGAAGGACGCGGCTCTGACCCGCAGGTTCCAGCCGGTATATGTCAATGAGCCGTCCACCGATGACGCCATCGCCATATTGCGCGGACTCAAGGAAAAGTATGAACTATTCCACGGCGTACGCATAACTGACGACGCCATCGTGGCGGCCGTTACATTGGCCAGCCGTTATATCACGGATCGATTTTTGCCGGATAAAGTCGTCGACCTTATAGACGAGGCGTCTTCTTCTCTGCGCATATCTCTCGAGAATATGCCGCCGCAACTGGAAGAGACTCGCCGCAAAGTCATGCGCTTGGAAATAGAGAAGGAAGCTTTGAAGAAAGAGAAAAGCAAAGAAGCGAAGGCTCGCTCCGAAAAAGTTGAGGAAGAGATCGCGGATCTGAAGGAATCTACCTCGGAGTTAGAGCTCAAATGGAAGAATGAGAAAGAGACCATAGCCGATATAAAGCGTATAAAGAAAGATCTGGAGAGTCTGCGCATAGAAGCCGAGACTGCTGAAGCTCGGGCCGACTTGGTAAAGGCCGCCGAGATACGATATGGAAAGTTGCCGGCTCTCTCCAAAGAGCTAGAGACGAAAAATAAGCGTTTGAAGAAGCTTCAGTCATCGCGTCGCCTGCTCAAGGAGGAGATCACCGCCGAAGATATAGCGGGTGTGGTATCTCGCTGGACGGGCATACCTGTTTCTCGCATGCTTGAGTCCGAAGCGGTCAAGCTCGTGCGCATGGAAGAGGATTTGAAGAATCGCATCATCGGTCAGGACGAAGCCGTTATAAAGATAGCAGATACTATTCGCCGTTCCAGGGCCGGCATAGCCGATCCGAACAGGCCTATAGGCTCATTTATATTCCTTGGTCCAACAGGTGTTGGAAAGACCGAGCTGACCAAAGCTCTGGCCGAATTCCTGTTCAATGATGAGAAATCACTCATACGTGTAGATATGTCTGAATTCATGGAGAAACATTCAGTGTCCAAGTTGATCGGCGCTCCTCCAGGATATGTAGGCCACGATGAAAGCGGTAATATCACCGAGATTGTCCGTCACAGGCCTTATTCTGTCATTCTCTTTGATGAGATAGAGAAGGCTCATCCTGAAGTATTCAATATTTTGCTTCAGGTTTTGGATAATGGCCGTCTGACCGATAGCAAAGGCCGCATCGTCAATTTCCGCAACACCGTCATTATCATGACCTCGAATATAGGTGCGCAACATATAGAGAAGATGGAGAAACTGGGATTTGCTAAGCCCGTCAGCGCAAGTGCTGGTGGGAGCGCTACGGCAAATGGAGTTAATGCCGCCGCAAATGCCGACCGCGATAATTACGCCGCCGCCAAGGACAAGATATTGGCCTCGCTCAAAGATCATTTCCGCCCGGAATTCCTCAATCGCCTCGACGATATCATCGTCTTCGATATTTTGTCGCCTGAAGCCGTCAGGAAGATAGTCGAGATTCAAGTGACCGAAGTAGCAAAGCGGCTTTCTGACAAGGGCATAGAGCTTGTCCTGTCTCCGGAAGCTTATGATTTTCTGGCCAAAGAAGGCTACAATCCGCAATATGGTGCGCGTCCTTTGAAGCGCCTTATACAGAATAAGATCTTGACGCCGGTGGCCAAGCAGATCATAGGTCAGGAGCTCAATAAGGGCGGTACTATAATGGTAGGAGTCAAAGAGGCGGCAAGAGCCGGCGATCCTTCAGTGTTTACTTTTGAAGTAAAGAAGAAGCGCGGCAAGCAGGAGAGTCCTATCGTGATGTCAGCTTCTGCGGGAAGGCCGGAGGCTGTGGCGCTGGAGAAGTAGGGTAGCGCCAATTTTGGTTATTGTCAGGGAGGGAAGAAAAAGGATGCGAAGCGGGAGTCGCATAGTCTCTCCTGAAGGTACGTTTTTAAAATCGTATATCCATACGATTTGTGATATGCGAGGTATGATTTAGAGCCGTATAATGTCACTAACTAGGTGAAAATCGTATGGTTATACGGTTTTGAAAGTGCCATACCGGATGAACATGTCTGTTTCCCCTGTGATTATCACCATTAACTTCAACTACTTTATGCAAAAAATCACCAATGAATTGAAAGTAAATACCGGTAGTATGCTCGAATTCATCGTATTGAAAATGCTATCTGGAAGGACATATTCTATTTTAGAGATATATCAAGAATTGGAATTGATAGGTTTCAAGACCCCGATGGGTAGTCTTTACCCGCTTTTGAGTAAATTTCGCCGCAATGGTCAAGTTACAAGCGGTTATGAAGAAGGCGAGACGACTATAGCCATAAAGACCTACGATCTAACCTCGAAAGGTCGGCAACGCTCGGCAGACCTCCGTAGTGATTGGAAGCGATTGAACTCTCTCATTGCCAGTCTCGGCTCGCGATGATAGACTTCAAAAGTCCCTTTTTGAGAATACGCGCAGGTGGCAGAGTGGTCAATTGCAACTGGCTGTAAACCAGTCGCCCTATGGGCTCCGGGGGTTCAAATCCCTCCCTGCGCACATTAGTTTACTACAACTCTCTTCAGATGTTCTGGTATATGTATGGCTATCTCATATGATATAGTTTCACATTTTTTCGCCATAGAGACTATAGAATTTGGGTCGGCAGATACATTTGAAATAACAATAGTTACATCACCTACTTTTATTTCAGGAACTTTCGACACATCTACGGTTGTTATATTCATGCTCACTCGTCCGACGATTGGGCATGAGATACGGCTTGGCTCGATCTGGATGAAACCGCGAACCGTATCATCGAGTCCGCTTGAAAGCCTTCTGTCTACTCCCTCGAAATAGCCTGCCGGTATATTAGCTATGACCATATCCTCCTTTGCCTTGAATATCCTGCCATAGCCGACAGTTTCTCCGGCCTTGAGTTGCTTAATTCCAGTCACTACAGTCTTCATCTCAAGGACAGGCTGTAGGCCCAACTTTGCGGTAAGGATCGTATTCTCGGAAAGGCCGTACAATCCTATGCCCAGGCGCGACACATTTGCATCTATATCGTGTGAGAAATAATGCCCGTCGGTGGCGGCCAAATGTGTATACTTCAGTGAAGGCAAAGCCTCGCGAAACTTTTTGGCCATGCGGTTCCATATATGGATCTGAGATTCGGTGAACGATTCATCTGCGTCATCGGCATCGCATAAGTGCGAACAAATACCTTCTAGATCGATCTGGTGATTCTCTTTGATGACGGCTATGGCAGCGTCGACTTCTTCTGGTAATATGCCTTGGCGGCGCATGCCGGTGTCTATCTTCAGATGAATAAGCGCTGATTTTCCAGTTTTTGCCAAGCTGTCCAATGTTTCTAAACTCGTCACCGTGAATGCGGTATCCTTCAAATGCGATGCAGCTATAGTCTCTGGACGGGTATAGCCGATGACGAGAAGAGGAGTCTTGATGCGTCGCGCCCTCAAAGCCACTGCTTCATAATATGAGTCGACGATGAAGAATGGAACGCCGCCATTGTCGCCGACAGTGCCACTTTCTTTTGCGGCTTTCTCCAATATTCTAGCCACTTCCAACAAACCGTGGCCGTAAGCGTTTGATTTCAAGACAGGCGCTACAGCTCCATTTGGGGCAAAGTTAGGTTTAGGCGCCATTCTTCTGAATTCCTCCAAGTTATGAAGCAGCCGGCTTCTCGATATCTCCACAGTGATGAGCGACTCATAAGGGAAGCGTCGGCGCGAGAGCCAGGTGAGGACATTGTTCATAGCTTCATTGTAGGCATGAGGGTGCTTTTAAGCTATATTGACAAGCGCTTAATACTATGGTAGGGTCAGGAATAAGAGGCAGTTAAGCCCTCAAAATTTGCTCTTTTATAGCCACATATCGGAGAACTCTTCACATGTTGTGGAAGAGTATGTGTGATTGTGAAAGGGCAGCAACTCCAAAACTGCAGCAACTCCAACTGTTATGAAAAATAAAAATCAGGCGTCAATGAATGGCGCCCAACGTTTCGTCTGGACGGCCGTAATTTTTATGGCTATTACCAGTTCGTTCTTCGTTTTTCGTGCCACAAAGCATGTCAAAAGCGATTCGGCAAAAAACACTCAAGAGTCTGTGGCGGCGACTGCAGTAATGCCGAAAGTTCAACCACAAGCGACTTATGTTGAACCGGTCCAAAAGCCAGCGCAAACAAATGACCCCATGGTCTTCATCGACCAGGGAGCAACGGTAACATTTTCCTCATCATCGAAGGTTCAACCGCCGGTGATGACGGAAAAACAGGTGTTAGCAATGCAGTCAGCGGCGAAACTCGCCGCAATAACGAACAAACGGTAAAAAATCAACAAACCAGGAAAAACAAAACAGAAAAAAACGGAAAAAATATGAAAAAAATCACAATCACACTGCTCGCGCTTTTGTGCGGGTTAACTTCAACCACATTCGGTCAGCAATCGCTGCCGATCCACGATCAAGCCGAGTTGCAAAACTACGCGCTCAGCCTGGTCTCCAACGGGTCACGGTCGGTTTACTCCACTTCCATTGACTGGAGCTGGAATCAGACGCTGACCTACACAAACATGACCGGTGCCACCAACGCGGAGGCGCTCATTGATGCCTTGGTCAACGCGCAATTCAAGTATCGCCTGGCCAACACCAATGACCCAATCAATGGCTACGTATACCTATACGACAGCCAGAACATTGACCAGTGGGGCGACCATGACTTGCTGTTCTGGGGCTATGCCCAATATCCCGCTGGGACGAAGGCGAAATACCAGTTCAGCATGCAGGGCGTTCCGCTCCTCATGATCACCAATGCCCAGTCGGCGCAAGTCATCGCCCTCAACAGCGATGGCACTAGCGGTTCGACCTACAGCGTTAACGTAGTGAATGGTCACCCTATATTCTGGGGTTGGATGGCTGGGAGTCCTAACGGAGTCCTCGTCATCAATGGGACTGATGGTTCGTTGACTGATTACGACCTCTGGAAACCGGATCCGTCCGTTCAGAACGGTATGTCCGAAAACGGGGATACGTGGAATCTGCCTGGGCATTATGTGCTTCGGACGAGTTCGACGAACAGCTCGATCAAGATCATCGAGCTTTGGAACCGGCCGACGGTTTACCTGAATACGACGGTGGCGACTACGACAACGTTCGATGTCGCTGGCGTCTATCAGGATAATTCCGGCCAAACGCAATCGGAACGGCCGACGGCAATCGAAATCGACGCAGTGGGGACCAGTCTTCACAGCGTGATCAAATTCGATCCGGCGAATCCAACGGCGATTACCTTCCCAGTTGGGCAGTATCGCATACGGTTCGATTGGAATCAGTTCGGGTTGCCGAACACCCTTTACTTCGGCCAGACCAGCGACGGCAAGGGTTGATTGGTTTTCTCGAGTCACTTCAAAGCCGCAGGCAGCTTCAAGCTCCTGCGGTCTTTTCTTTGGCGCCAAGGGCTTTTTGTCCCATTTCTTGCCTTTTTGGCCTTTATCCGCTATAGTAGTGCGACACTATTTTCATATATCTATGGCCCAAAAATCACTCATACAACTCAAGAACAAGCAGACAGGCGAGACTTATTGGACGCGTAAGAACAAGAAGCTCGTCGAACGCAAAGTGGAGTACAAGAAATACTCGGCCAAGTTGCGCAAGCACGTCGTCTTCAAGGAAGCCAAGAAATAACCTTTTGCATCAAGCCATAAAAGAGGGTAGGATAGTCTTACCGTCTTTTACAATGGGCGATTAGTTAAGTGGTATAACTGCGGCCTCCAAATCCGCTGTCGGGGGTTCGATTCCCTCATCGCCCGCACACTTGACAGATTACTAGCATGTATGTTAGGCTACTAATGTTAACTTTAATATTAAAGATAGCAATATAATAAAAATAGCATGAAATCAAACAACAAAGTTTATCTCATTTCCGGTCTCATCGTCGTGATTCTCATCTCGGCGGTTGTCATCGGTCTTTCTATTTCGGGCAACAATAATGGTGCCCCTAGCATATCCGCCAATCCGTCTGCTCCGGCTTCATTGGCCCTCATCACTGACGGCAATAGCCAGACTGCCGCCGTAGGCGATGTCAATCAAATACGCTGGACGTCGAACAATTACGCCGCTTCAACTGTCTCCATAAATCTCATTCGCAAGGTCAGCGACAATCCGGCGCAGTATGAGCTAGTTCGTCAAATCACGGCTTCTACTCCTAACACAGGCGACTTCGCATGGACTCCATCCGCGTCTGATGTAGGTCCGAATACTTATATCCAAGTCGCTTGTACCGTCTCTGATCAGGCATGCACGGCAACTCCTTTGCCTCCGCAACCTGTAGAATCTAATTAATATTCAATCGAGTCTCCTGAATCAAAGGCCGCCAGTGATGGCGGTTTTTGTTATAATTAAATCGTCATGTACCGTCGTGCCAAATTACATTGGAAGAAAGCCGACCCGGTCTTGTATCGGGCGGCTTTGCTTCATGATGTAGACAACATAAGGCGCTCACACGATGTTTTCGGTGATTTGGTCCATGCCATAGTCAATCAACAATTATCCGGAAAAGCCGCTGCGACTATTTATGGAAGATTGGAAGCATTGGTGGCAAAGAAGACAGGGCGCAAGGCTATTACCTCTAAAGCTATTGATGCTCTATCAGTCTCAGCCATGCGCAAGTGCGGTCTTTCAGAGGCAAAGGTCAAGAGCATTAAAAGTTTGGCCAATGCAGTCATAGGTAAAAGGGGTGTAGACAAGCTCGACCTAATCAATATTCATTTACATGAAGATGAGAAAATTATCGAGCTTCTGACTGCTCAGAAAGGCATAGGACCATGGACGGCGGAAATGATATTGATGTTCTCTCTGGGTCGACAGGATATTTTCTCAAAAGGGGATTTGGGTCTGCGCAAAGGCATAATGCGCCTATATGGTTTGAAAAAGATGCCTAACGACCGAATGATGGATCGACTGGCCAAGCAATGGTCACCATATCGTACTTATGCCGCTAGAGTTTTGTGGAGGGTGGCGGATGGGAGGAAGAAATAACTGATCACCTCTATTGCATGATTTGTCAATCTGTTGTACTATCATTTTTGGAAATCAATAAACTTATGAATAAAGAAATGACAACTCGCGATGACATGATCAGGGCCGCCCTAAGGGACGATTGGGAATTCGTCGATGCCAACATTCGTGAGCATATTTCCTTCAAGGACGTATGCTGGGCCATTGGCAAAGGCCTCGCTTCTACTGACTACAATGTCCGCGATTTGGCTGCAACCATTCTCGATGAGACGGATACCACAATTGGTCAGAACATACGCCCTGCGCTTGAAACCCAAATGAAGGATGATCCTCACCGCATCGTCAGGCTCCGTCTGGCTATCGCTCTATGGAAGAACAACCATCGTAGTGACGCGGTCAAAGCCATGATGAAGGATGCATTGGAAGATCCGGATGTCGGCGCCGTCGCCAAGAAGTGGCAAAACTAGATCTTACACCCAAGGGCGCCTCGGCGTCCTTTTTGTTTGGGTGGGAGATAAATAAAAAAACCCGCATACCAGATGATATGCAGGTCTGAACGGTGCGCGTTGCTTACGGAAAAAAGAAGCATCCAATGATTGCCAGAACGGCGAAGAAACCGCCGGCGTAAACGGCAAACTTGAAGCCGGGATCCATTTCCTTAAAGGTGCAACGCTTTGTATTGATGTATGCGAATGGTGCCATAAATTTTCTTTAACTAGACTCCACATTACCTTTGTTATATAGTTTGTCAATCATGATCGAATACCTAGACATCTTGGACTCGAAGGGAAATAAGACCGGGGAAGTGAAATCGAAAGCTGATGTCCATCGCGACGGTGATTGGCATAAGACAGCATATATATGGTTCGTGAATTCAAAGAGCCAGGTCTTATTACAGAAGCGTTCTATGAAGAAAGACAACAGTGCGGGATTATGGGATATTTCTGCCGCTGGGCACGTATCAGCCGGACAGACCAATATAGAAGGCGCTATTCGCGAGACGCATGAAGAGTTGGGTGTAGATATAAAGCCTGGAGACCTACATTACGTCTGCACTGTCGCTACAGAAGGCAAGCCTCGCACCAATCCAAAATTCCATAACCGTGAGTATCAGGACGTATATGTTGTGCGTAGGGATCTCGATATCAAAGACCTTATTTTGCAGGAATCAGAGGTAGATGAAGTCAAATGGGTGGATTTGAAGGAATTCAAGAAGTGGACTCTGGAAGAGCGACCAGATATCGTCAAGCACAAAGAAGTGTATGAGAATTTATTTAAGTTTTTAGGTATTTAAAATTTTAATCGCTTCAAATCTACAGCTTATGCACTAAAAAACACCACATCTAGTGGCGCCCTTTAGTGTGCCTGTCTCCAGCCGATAAATCAGCCAGATAGGTCTGACGACCCGCAGACACGATATTATTATACCTGATATCTAGAGCATATGTTGAATGGGGTGCCGTATGAGATCCGCCAGCTGGCGGATCGTCACTGCGCATTCCAGACGGGCAGCCGGGGTGGGTGTATGAGGTGAATTGAAAAATTTCGCTTGACACGCATGGTATAATTCAGAGATGAAACGATATGCTTTTGTCGATGTTCAAAATACTGAAAGTACGGCGCAGAAATTCTGTGGCTTTTCCGTTGACTGGAAGAAATTATATGACCATCTCTGCAATGACAAATGGTCGTGCGATAAAGCTTTTTTCTATAGTGGCATAGAAGACGGAGATCAATCATTGGCGAATGAATTCGAGGCGTTGGCCAAAATGCCCAGTAGTATCGTTAGGACCAAACCGGTCATGATATACAAAAAGAAAGACAAGATGATACAAGTCAGGTGCGTCAAGTGTAACGAGGAAAACGTCAAGCTTGTGGATATGGGTTACGACAAGAAGGCAAACTGCGATGTAGAGCTGACTATGGACGTCCTAGAGAAAACAACCGTCGATCCGGAGGTTGAACTTATCATAATGACGGGAGACGGAGACTTTGAAGCCTTGATTAGGAAAGCCTCTGACATGGCGAAAAAGATATTCATTGTCTCCAATGCCAAGAAGTTAAAGAAAGCGGGAATGGTAAGAGCGAGGTTTTCTACCAAGCTTCAAGCTCTGATAGAAGAGAAGAAGGATAAGATTTTTTTCGTAGATCTGAATAATTGGAAGTATCGGATAAAGAGGGATGTAGAGTAGTACAAAATGAAATCGCCACGAAGCGTGGCGATTTCGAGGGATGAGAGTAGTCTAGCAGGTTGGTCTAAAAAGTCAAGATGTTGGCTGTGAATAGCTCAAAATCCTGAGAAAGGGCCTATTCTGGAGCCATTTGAAACCTGCCGGCAGGCAGGTGGCAACCGAGGTGGGTGATAGAGGCTGAAATAAAAATCACCCGCATCTTGTGACGTGGGTGATTCGATAATAATGGGTCAAGGTTTGCTGGGTTTTTCCAATACGACCTTGTGGAACATGTATCGCTTGTTGAACAGGGCTCCCGAGCTCGAACCGAGCCTGATCGGGATTTCTCCTTTTTTGACTGACGAAGTGAAGAAAGCCTCCTTGCCGAAGACGTTACCGACACCGCTATCATGATTGATACGGACGAGTGTTAGTATGCCCAAGTCAGGTTTTGACTCGCCGTCGTCTTCGAATATCAATTCCCGAATTGCGAAACCGTCCTCGAGGAAAAAGGTGACAATGAGGTTCTCGATGGAAGGCGGACTCATCATGTCTCGCCAAACTCTCCGCCATTCAATCTCGAAGAATTCAACGGGAGACACACGTCTGCCTTCTGTAGATTCCACAGATACCGGCGATGGGGTCGTAATTTCAACGGATTCAGGCAAAGCTTCCTGCCACGAGTCATATCCGATGATCCGCAGGTCCATCGGAAAGCTCTGGTCCGGCGGTATGACGTCGAAATACAGCTCATCCTTGAGATCTTTGACTTTGAGCCTTTGCCCAAGGATGTAGGCGGTCGCATCAGAGAATGTCCGTTCGTCTTTGGCGGTGTCGTAGCTGCCGGGAAACGAAAAGATGGCACGTTCGGCATGGCAGCGCTTCATCAACAAAGCATGTGCAGGACTGCATTTGCCGAATACGAATAATTTCTTGGGTTTCAGCCTGATGCCGTTACGCATGTCCCATTTGAACGGGGTATGGCGCAGTTTACCAGCGCGGACAGCGGCCCAGTATTCGTTCGAAGCGGCGTCATAATCAGCGCGAGTAGCGATACAGACGACACCATTGTTTTCGCAGACACAGATGACCGGTTTATCGGTCGTTTTCGATGAGCTCATAGGCTCCTTTCATTTTATTCCTCCCATTCTCCTTCCGCGGAATGCGGGGTATGGAGTGGTGGGGAATCTAGACTCCACATTACCTTTGTTATATAGTTTGTCAATCATGAAAAACAAACCCCTCACCCTCATCTTCGAAGCCCACGGCACGACATTCGACAATGAAGCCCACCTCAGCTCGGGCTGGAATGATATAGCCCTGTCGCCATTGGGGGAAAAGCAGAGCCGCGAGATGGGCGAACGCTACAAGGACGACCATTTCGACGCCATATTCACTTCGGACCTGGAGCGCGCATACCGCTCGGCCGAGATCGGCTTTGGCGACCGCTCACCCATCATCCGCGACAAACGGCTACGTGAATGCCATTACGGCGACCTGACTGATATGCCTTCCACTATGGTGGACGCCGAGAAGCCAAAGCGTCTCCATGAGCCCTTTCCGAACGGGGAAAGCTATGATGAGACTTATGTGCGCATGAAGTCATTCCTGGACGATTTGCGACGCGATTATGCAGGCAAGAGGGTCATGATCATCGGCCACAGGGCGACACAGTATGCCATAGAGCATATGTTGAATGGGGTGCCGTATGAGAAGCTGGTCACTAGTCATTTCAAATGGCAGCCGGGGTGGGTGTATGA